>NZ_RZQI01000842.1:0-2558 GCF_003998335.1 Mesorhizobium sp. M7A.F.Ca.CA.002.05.1.1
GCGCCTGCTGCAAGATCCTCGGCCAGCCGTCGCCGCAGCCGGTCGAGATCTTCGGGCCTGGCGCCGGCATTGCCGTGCGCAAGGGCGAAACCGACCTGGTCAACAAGCTCAACTCGGCCATCGACGCCATTCGCGCCAATGGAAAATACAAGGAAATCAACGACAAGTACTTCAAGTTCGACGTCTATGGCGCCGAGTCCTGATAAAGGTCAAGACGGCGGGGAATTTCCCCGCCGTCTTTCTATTCGTCTCAGGAATGCCGTGGAGATAAGACCGGCCAATGCCAGCCCAGAGCATATGGACACTTCTCAGTTGGGGACCCGAAGGCTGGCTTGACGATATTGCCTATGGCGCACTGATCACCATTGCGCTTGCGCTTGCCACGCTGCCCATCGGATTGACGATCGGCTTTTTCATTGCCCTCGCCAAGCAGTCCGAAGAACCCTCGCTGCGCCTTGCCGCCAACATCTACACCACGGTCTTTCGCGGCCTGCCGGAGTTGGTGACGCTTTTCCTGTTCTTCTTCGGCATGCCGATCCTGCTGCAGCATCTCGTCAGGTATTTCCGGCCGGACACCACCATCGACGTCAACAGCTTCGTCGCCGGCATGATCGTGCTTGCGCTGATCTTCTCGTCCTATGCCAGCGAGGTTTTTCTTTCCGCCTTCCGCGCCATTCCCAAAGGCCAGTATGAAGGCGGCTATGCCATTGGTCTTTCGAACTGGCTGACCATGCGCAAGGTGATCGTGCCGCAGCTGCTGCGCATCGCGTTCCCCGGCCTGGAGAACTGCTGGCTCAGCCTGCTCAAGGACACATCGCTGGTGTCGGTCGTCGGCCTGGCCGAGACGCTGCGTAACGCTAGCATTGCCGCCCGCGTCACCAAGCATGCTTTCCTGTTCTTCGGTGTCGCCTCGCTGGTCTTTCTTGGCCTGGCCGTCCTGTCGTCCTTCGCCACCAGCGCTATTCTGCGCTCGCTTGGCCGGCAGGAGGCGCAGCGTTGAGCGCCACGGCCGCAATGGTCGAACGTCCGCCGCCACGGGCTCGCGGCTGGCCGCGCAGGCGTATCGCCGGTTACGCGCTGGTCTGCCTGTGGATTTTGTTCGGCATTGGCATCGTCAGCTATCTGGTTCTTGCCTGGAACCCTGAGTTCTTCGCCAAATATGCGCCCGCCTATTTGAGCGGGCTTGGGGTTACGCTCGCGCTGGTTTCCATATCGATGGTGCTCGGCGCGATTCTGTCGGTGCCCGTCGCTTATGGGCGCATGTCCAAGAACCGGATCCTGTCCGGCCTCGCCTATTGCTACGTCTATTTTTTCCGCGGCACGCCGCTGCTGGTCCAGACCTATCTCGTCTATTACGGATTGGGCTCGTTCAGGGTCGAGCTCCAGTCGATCGGCCTCTGGGACTTTTTCAAGGACGCGTTCAATTGCGGCGTCTTTGCGTTTGCGCTCAACACCGCCGCCTACCAGGCCGAAATCCTGCGCGGCGCCATCGAGAGCGTGCCAAGAGGGCAATGGGAAGGGGCGGCATCGCTTGGCCTGCACAAACTGCAAACCTTGCGCAAGATCATCCTGCCGCAAGCCTTGATCGTCGCCTTGCGGCCCTATGGCAACGAACTGATCCTGATGGTCAAGGCTTCCGCCATCGTCGCCATCATCACGGTCTATGATCTGATGGGCAATGCCAAGCTCGCCTTCGCCAACTCGTTCGACATCCAGGCCTATATCTGGGTCGCGCTCGTCTATCTGGTGATGGTCGAGATATTGCGTCATGGCGTCGAATGGATCGAGCGCCGGATCACCGTTCACCTGAAACGCTGACTATTTTCAAATTCAGCTGCACCAGTCGATCCTGCCCTGCGCATCTTGACGAATTGCGCGCAGAGCCTAGACGTCTCGCAGCAAATTCCGTTTCTGAAGGGCAAGCTCATGGCATCTGTTGCATTTCTCGGTCTTGGCGTGATGGGCTATCCGATGGCCGGGCACTCGAAGAACAAGGGCGGCCATGACGTCACCGTCTACAACCGCACCAAGGCCAAGGCCGAGCAATGGGTTGGCCAGCATGGCGGTAGCCTTGCGGCGACGCCAGCACAGGCCGCCGAAGGCAAGGATTTTGTCTTCTCCTGTGTCGGCAATGACGACGATTTGCGTTCGGTGACGACCGGTCCGGAAGGCGCCTTCAAATCGATGAAGAAGGGTTCGGTCTTCATCGACAACACCACGGCCTCGGCCGAGGTCGCTCGCGAGTTGGCGGCGGCGGCGCAAGTCGGTGGTTTTTCGTTTCTCGACGCGCCTGTCTCGGGCGGCCAGGCCGGCGCCGAGAACGGCGTGCTGACCGTCATGGTCGGCGGCGAGCAGGACGCTTTCGACAGAGCGAAGCCTGTCATCGACGCTTTTGCCCGCATGGTCGGCTTGATGGGGTCGGCCGGTGCCGGCCAGCTCACCAAGATGATCAACCAGATCACCATAGCCGGCCTCGTCCAGGGCCTGGCCGAAGGCATCCATTTCGGCAAGAAGGCCGGGCTCGACATCGAGAAGGTGATAGAGGTGATTTCCAAGGG
>NZ_RZQI01000843.1:0-2558 GCF_003998335.1 Mesorhizobium sp. M7A.F.Ca.CA.002.05.1.1
GCATGGAGCCGAGCGCTCCGGCATTGCCGGTCGGGCCGCCAAAAAGCCGGCCGTTCAGCACAATGCCGCCGCCGGCAAAGGCGCCGATATAAAAATAGACGAAGTCGCGCGCAGCGCCCGCCTGGCCGAAGACGAGCTCGGCGCCGCAGGCCGACGTGGCATCGTTCTGCAAATAGACCGGAAAATCGCATTGCGCCTGGATGTCGGCCCGGATGTCGCGGTGACGCCATTCGTCCATCACGTCGCGGGGGGCGCCGGCGGTATCGGCCCAGTTCCACAATTCGAACGGCATGGCGATGCCGAGCCCGGCGATGCGCTTGTCTTGCGCGGGCGTCAGCGCACCGCGCATCTGCCGCATGCCGTTGCTGACGAAGTCCACCGTCTCGCGCGGCGCCGGGTAGCGATAGGAATGCTGCAGCATCGAACGGACATGGCCAAGGAAATCTATCAACACCAGTTCGGCGCTGCGGCGGCCGATCTTCAGCCCAATGAAGAAAGCGCCTTCGGGATTGAGCGCCATCGGAATGGAAGGCTGGCCGATCTTGCCGCGCAACGGCGCCTGGCGCAGCAGGAGGCTTTCTTCCTCCAACTCGCGCATGATGACCGAAACCGTCTGCGCCGAAAGGCCGGTCATGCGGGCGATGTCGGATTTTGCCAGGCTGCCGTGCTGGCGCACCAGCGACAGCACCAACCGCTCATTGTGGTCGCGCATGCCGCTCTGGTTGGTGCCGCGGTGAATGAGACTGTCATTCACCTCGGGCGAACCGTGCCTCGCAATGGCCGTTTCCACCCTGTTCCTCCCGTCGTTTCCCCTCAATGCTTTTGGGCCAGAATGGGTGAACGAAGCAAGGCTGTCAATAATAAATAAGAGTGATTTAATTATTGACAGAGGCTTCGTGCTGGTGTCTGTTGAGGCAGCGTCCACGCTGGGAGAATTTCGTTGGACGCGCTGCAGGTGCCGGTTGGCCGGCATCCGGATGGATCCACTGGGAGGAAATCGTGACCAATACAAAACTGTTGAAATCGACCGTGTTTGCCGCCGCGGCTCTGGGGCTGATGGCGTTTGCGTCGTCCGCATCCGCGGCTGGTGTCGGTGCCTGCCTGATCACCAAGACCGACACCAATCCCTTCTTCGTCAAGATGAAGGAAGGCGCGACCGCGAAGGCCAAGGAACTCGGCGTCGACCTCAAGACCTATGCCGGCAAGATCGACGGCGACAGCGAGAGCCAGGTCGCGGCCATCGAGAGCTGCATCGCCGACGGCGCCAAGGGTATCCTGATCACTGCATCCGACACCAAGGGCATCGTGCCGACCGTGAAGAAGGCGCGTGACGCCGGCCTGCTGGTGATCGCGCTCGACACGCCGCTCGATCCGATCGACGCCGCCGACGCGACCTTTGCGACGGACAATCTCGAAGCCGGCAAGCTGATCGGTGCCTGGGCAGCCGCCACGCTCGGCGACAAGGCCAAGGACGCCAAGATCGGCTTCCTCGACCTGACGCCTTCGCAGCCGACTGTCGACGTGCTGCGTGATCAGGGCTTCATGATGGGCTACGGCATCGACGTGAAGGATCCCAACAAGATCGGCGATGAGGACGATCCCCGCATCGTCGGCCACGACGTCACCAACGGCAACGAAGAGGGCGGCCGCAAGGCGATGGAGAACCTCCTGCAGAAGGACAACACCATCAACGTCATCCACACCATCAACGAGCCTGCCGCTGTCGGCGCCTACCAGGCGCTCAAGGCTGTCGGCCTCGAAAGCCAGGTGTTGATCGTTTCCGTCGACGGCGGCTGCCCCGGCGTGAAGTCGGTGGCCGAAGGTGTCATCGGCGCGACGTCGCAGCAATATCCGTTGCAGATGGCAGCACTCGGCATCGAGGCGATCGCTGCTTTCGCCAAGGACGGAACCAAGCCGAAGCCGACCGAAGGCAAGGACTTCTTCGATACCGGCGTCAACCTGGTGACCGACAAGCCGGCCACCGGCGTGAAGTCCATCGACACCAAGGAAGGCCTCGCCAAATGCTGGGGCTGATGCCGGTCTGACAGGCATCTACCGAACCTGGGCGGCTGGGGCTTGATCCCCGGCCGCTTCGGGTGGACGATGGCTCGCGTGACCGCGAACAATCCCGGCGACAGACCGGAAAGGCGTGGACTGGCGTCGGCGTTTGGCTGAAGCCTTCGGGGAGAAAACATGGCTCAAGCTCAGGAATTCGAGAAAGTTCTTTCGAGCAGCGACACAAGCGTTGCCGCTTTCGACGAGCACAAATCGGCCGTCAAGCGCATCCAGCATTTCCTGCATTCGACGCCGGCCGCAGTGCCGCTGATCGTCCTGGTTCTGGCGATCATCGTTTTCGGCATCACCATCGGTGGGCGGTTCTTTTCGTCCTACACGCTGACGCTTATCCTGCAGCAGATCGCCATTATCGGCATTCTGGGTGCTGCGCAGACGCTGGTCATCCTGACCGCGGGCATCGACCTGTCGATTGGCGTGATCATGGTGATTTCAGCGGTGATCATGGGCAATTGCGCGGTCAGCTACGGTATGCCGAGCGCGCT
>NZ_RZQI01000844.1:0-2557 GCF_003998335.1 Mesorhizobium sp. M7A.F.Ca.CA.002.05.1.1
GGGCGACAGCTTATGCGATGGGATCGGCCACTCTGCGGAAGGCAGGAAATCATATGCGGACCCTTCCTGACGCGTTCATCCCCGAACTGCCGGGCCACTACAGCGGCAAGGTCCGCGAGAACTATGACCTTGCGGACGGCCGGCGCATCATCATCGCCACCGACCGCCTCAGTGCCTTCGACACCATCCTGACGTCGATCCCCTGCAAGGGCGAGATCCTGACCCAGACGGCGCGGTACTGGTTCGAGGAAACCGCCGACATCTGCCCGAACCATGTTCTCGAATACCCCGACCCGAACGTCGTCGTCGGCACAAGGCTCGACATCCTGCCGGTCGAGATCGTCGTGCGCGGCTATCTGGCGGGAACCACCAGCACCTCGATCCTGACGCGCTACAAGCGCGGTGACCGCGACATGTACGGCATCCGCCTGCCGGATGGCCTGCGCGACAATGAAAGACTGGCGGAGCCGATCATCACGCCGACCAGCAAGGCCGCGCATGGCGGCCATGACGAACCGCTGTCCAAAGCCGAGATTCTCGAGCAGGGTCTTCTCACGCAGGCGCAGTGGGATACCGTATCGGACTACGCCTTGCGGCTGTTCGCCCGCGGCCAGCAGCGCGCCACTGAGCGCGGCCTGATCCTGGCCGACACGAAATACGAATTCGGCACCGACAAGGACGGGACCATCATTCTTGCCGACGAAATCCACACGCCTGACAGCAGCCGGTACTGGATCGCATCGAGTTACGAACAGGCGCTCGCCAGCGGCAGCCGGCCGGAGAGTTTTGACAAGGATTTCATCCGCTCATGGGTCTCGGCGCGCTGCGATCCCTACAGCGACCCGATCCCCAAAATACCCGACGAGATCGTCGAACAGGCTTCCGGGGTCTACGCGCAGGCCTATGAGGCGATCACGGGTAAGGAATTCTCGCCGGACCTTTCCGGGGACAGCGTGCTGGATCGCATCAGAGCTAACCTTGCAGGTTATTTTTGAGAGGTGCCCCTCTCAGCTAACGCCTGGTCTTAAGCCGCGCAGTCGACCCCCACTCCGTCGAGCTTCGCTCGCCACCTCTCCCCCGATCGACGGGGTAGAGGAAGGGCGCGAGCTTGGGGTGGCGCTGCGAAGCAGCGACGGAGTGGGGGAAGCCCCCTCCAAAACCCGAAGCCGCTGGAAATCAGGCACAACCGCGCGAATGCCAGGGTTAGCCTATGCCATGGAGGCCAGGAAACAGCAGCTGCGGCGCGTTGACCTGGTCCTGCAGCGGCGATACGGATCGATGATCATCACCTCACAAGGATTTCTCGCATGGTGCACTACGCTGAAGGACGGCCGCTTGGCGATCTGACGCTGCGCACCCTGGCCATGCCTTCGGACGCCAATGCGGCCGGCGACATTTTCGGCGGCTGGGTGATGGCGCAGATGGACCTGGCCTGCGGTATCCGTGCGGCCGAGCGCGCCAAGGGCCGCGTGGTGACGGCGGCGGTGAAAGAGATGTCGTTCGCCAAGCCGATGAAGATCGGCGACACGCTGTGCATCTACACCCATGTCGAGCGCGTCGGCCGCACCTCGATGACGCTCAAGGTCGAAGCCTGGGCGCAGCGCTACCTCTCCGACCTGATGGAAAAGGTCACCCATGCCGATTTCGTCATGGTGGCGCTGGATGGCGAAGGCAAGCCGAAAGCGGTTCCCGCCGAAGGCTGACGAAAGCCGAAAAATCAGAACCGCACTTGCATCGTGGCGCGGACGCCCTGATCGGCCGCCTTCTTCCCGAACTGGCCGGAGTAGCTGATCCCCAGCGTGGTTCTGTCGGCGATCCGGAAATCGAGCCCGGCCCCGACGATGGCTGTATCCCTAGCGATCGGCACGCCGGCAATGGTGAACAGGTCGCCGCCGGCGAAGGCCATGTCCGCGGTCGGCGTGGTGTCGCCGAAGGCATGACGCCAGCCGAGCGTACCCTGCGCGGTTGCCTGCACCCCGCCGAGGTCGAAGCCGGCCGAGGCACGCAAGCCGAGCGTGGTGAAGGTGGTCTCGGTGGTCGAGGCGGCGGAGGTGAGCGCCGCGGCGCCACCCTGTTCCGTGAAGCCGTCGGTGTGAAGGTTGACATAGGCGAGACTGGCGAAGGGCTCGAAGGCAGCCATGCGCGTCTCGACGCGATAGCCGGCCTCGCCGAAGACCTGCGCGGTTCCGGCATCGTATTTAGCCGTCAGCGCATCGGCGAAGCCTGGAACGACGACGTTGCGGCTGGTGTCGATCCGGTTCCAGCTGTAGGCGACGCCGCCGCGCAGGCCCAGGCCGTCCCACTGTCCACCGCCATAAAGGCCGATGTGATAGGTGTCGCTGGAGCCGGAAGAGGCACGATCGTCGACGTCGAAACTGGTGTGGCTGTAGCCGGTCAGCAGGCCAACCCGCCAGGCGTCGCCGATGGCGGTGTCGCCGCCGGCGAGGAAGCCGCCGGTGGAGCGGTCGAGGCCGGCGGCATTGCCGTCGCCGCTCGCCGTGCCCCAGGAGCCGAAAGCTTGCCCCCACACGACGAAACGGCTGGTGTTAGCCTCGAC
>NZ_RZQI01000845.1:0-2557 GCF_003998335.1 Mesorhizobium sp. M7A.F.Ca.CA.002.05.1.1
AGTACCAGGCGCAGGGCATCGTCGGCGAGAACATAAAGCCGCAGGTCGGTTTCGCTGAAGGGATTGGCCTGCGAATGGTTCGCGATTTCGATGCGCAGGCCGAAGGCCATCACCCCGGGCGCCAGCCTGTAGCGGCCGGTATCGAACTCGATCTTGCGGATGGCGATGGCATCATCGGCGATCAGCCCCGGCTGGAGCAGGCGCAGGCGCACACGCTGGCTGTTCCTGTCGACGACCAGAAGCTCGATATCGCCGACATGGCCATCGTCGCTGGATTGGGCGCTGTCGATCAGCGGCACGGCTACCAACAGCAGGTCGTCATGGGCAGGCCAGATCTTGCAGCTCAGCCCAAACGGCGCGTCGCCATCCGTCAGGGCGATGCTGATATGAGGTTCGAGCGTGAACGAGGTGCCGTCGGCGCTCTTTCGAGCTTTGGGATAGGCCTGCTGCACCAGGGCGGCGGCATCGCCGCAATCGTCGGCCACGGCCCAGGCGGGCGACAGGGTGGCTGCGGCAAGGCCGAGGAAGAGGGTGCGCAACAGCATGGACTTCTCACCTGCAAGGCCGAGTACGGTCATAACAATGGTTTGTCAGTCCCCCTGCTAGGACTTTTGTGGGGCGCTCGCTAGAGCCGGACGATTTCAGCTCGAATCGAAGCCTCACACCTTTCGGCATCATGCTATTGCGCCGTCATTTTGACGATGACTGGAATGGCCGCGATCATCAGCACCACCGGTAGGATGCATACCACCACCGGCACCGACATCTTGGCCGGCAGAGCGTGCGCCTTTTCCTCGGCCAACGACATACGCTTATGGCGCATGTCGTCGGAAAAAACGCGCAACGCCCCCGACAGGCTGGTGCCGAGTTCCTTGGACTGCTGCAGCAGCGTGGCGAAGGAACGCACTTCGTCCAGGCTGAGGCGGTCGGCGAGCGCCTTCAGCGCATCGTCGAGGCTGCGCCCTGCCCTCAGCTCCAACGACACCAGCTGCAGGTTCTGGCTGAGCGCGGGATAGGTCTTGGCGAGTTCCTTGGAGACGCGCTCTATGCCGGCCTCCATGCTCATGCCGGCATCCGAGCAGACAATCATCAGGTCCATGAAATCGGGAAAGCCGTTGCGGTACTCGCGCCTGCGTTCCCGCACTTTCTGGCTCAACACCAGGCCGGGCAGGAAATAGCCGGCCGCTCCCGACAGGATGACGAATGTCCAGCGACTGGCCATCGTCGCGTCCGGGCTGGCCATCCACCGGTTGAGCACAAACACACCGATTGCCGTGCCGATCATCGCGCTGAACCGGATCAGGAAGAACGTGCCGACAGCGCGCGGCTCCATGTAGCCCGCCTGGATGAGCTTCATGCGCAGCCGGGCGACATTTTCCGGATCGCTCCTGGCGTAGAATTCCTGCGCCCGCTTCACTGCCTTCTCGCGCACGACGCCGGTATTCTTCTTCTGCACCGGCTCTGGTTTGGCGGCCACGGGGCCGTTGTCGACCCTGAGCCGGCGCATGACCTCGTTGCGGTCGCCCTTCGCCATGACAACAGGCCAGGCAACAGCGGCAGCACCCGCCGCCAGCAGCAGGATGGCCACCGGCATCAATGAGGTCGGCGCAAGCGAGGCGAGGAATTCGATGAAGCCCTGCATGTCAGAACTTGAAATTCGACATTTTGAACATGATCAGATTGCCCAGCATCAGCCAGGTGATCGAGCCGCCGAGCAGGTACCAGGTTTTCGCCGCGCCCCAGACGTCGCGGTAGAAGCCCGGCATCAGCGCCATAATGGCGGTGAACAGCAACGCCGGCACCGCTGTCAGGATGTAGGCCGACATCCGACCTTCTGTCGCAATGGCGCGCACCTTGCGGCGCAGCTTGCCGCGCTCGCGGATCGTCGTCGCCAGGCCGTCGAGGATCTCGCGCAGATTGCCGCCCGAACTGGTCTGGATCGAGACGGCGGTGACGAACAGCGGCAAATCCTCCTGGCCGACCCGGTCGAACAGCGAGTTCAACGCCGAAACCAGATCGGAGCCATATGTCACCTCGTCGGCGATGACGCCGAACTCGGTGCCGATCGGGTCGGGCATCTCGCGCGCCACCATGGCGATCGCCACCGGCACCGGATGGCCGGCCTTCAGGCCACGCGTGATCAGTTCCAGCGCCTCCGGCAATTGCATGCCGAACCGCTTTACCCGGCGCTTGCGCTTGAAGCGCAGCGTGATCACCGGCAGCACCGGCACAAGCACCACAAACAGCACAAGCCCCATCAGCGGCGGCAAGCCGTACCAGATGGCGACCAGGGTCATCGCCATCGCCACGCCGCAGCTGATCATCAGGAATTTCGACAGCGGCATGATCATGCCCGACTGGGTTCGCAAAGCGCGGAACCGATCCAGCGAAAACAGCGGCGTGCCTGCGTCGAGGCCGCGTTCCTTGCGCAGTTGGACAAGCACCTGCTCCTGGCTGATCTTGTTTTCCTGCAGCTTCATGCGCCGGTTGATGGCGGTGCGCTTGTCGCTGCGGCCGGCATAAAGCAGGTAGCAGGCCTCGGCGATCAGGATGCCGG
>NZ_RZQI01000846.1:0-2550 GCF_003998335.1 Mesorhizobium sp. M7A.F.Ca.CA.002.05.1.1
CAGATACCGACCGACGACATGTGGCAATTGGCGCCCGAGGCGTCGACGGCGTTGATGGCATCGACCCAGCCGTCGAAGATCTTGGCGCGGTTATAGACGTCTTCCGGATCGGCGCTGTCGGGCGGGTTGAGCTCGGTGGTGACGGCGAACTCGCCGCGCCGCAGGACGCGCTCCAGCCGGCCGCGCGAGGTGTGGCCGGGCAGGGGTTCGAGCGGCAGGTGGATGCCGGCCGGGTTCTCGTCGATCTGGCGTCCGATCATGCCGGTGCCCCGGTGTTTGCCGTCTCATTTTTGGCGGCAGCGGCCGCTTCGCGTGCGGCGGCCGCCTGCGCGGTCACCCGCAGCCAGGCCGATGTTTCGCGCAGCGACTGGTCGACCGGCTTCTGCACGGTCAGGATCCTGTCGCCGTGCACCATGTTCTGCGAGCCTTCCCAGGCTTTGACCCAGACGCAGGGCATATCGGGCTCGACCTCGCAATTGCCGTTGGCGCGGACGCCGCCGCAAGGACCGTTGCGCAATTGCTTGGGGCAGTTCATCGGGCACGACATGCCGGTCGAGGACAATATGCACTGGCCGCACATGCGGCAGTCGAACATGAAGCCCTTGACGCGCTTCTCGACGAATTTGATCGGCCCTTCGACGCGGCCGTAACCTATGCCCTTCCACAAGGGATGGAGGAGCAGGAACATGTCGGCGAATTTGGCGTAGAACCATTCGAGTAATCGCGAGTGCCGCACAGACCATAATCTGACCGCAAAGGAACGCTGCACGCGCCGCTGCGGCGATACGTCGGCCGGCTTGTAGTCGGATTTCGGCGCTGCCTTTTTGACCAGAGTGGCCTGGGTAACCGGCTGGACAACCCTTTGGCCATCCTTGGCAGGAATGGTTTCAGACATTTTCTTTGCCGCCTGCCTTGACCAGGGCGACCAGCCGCTCGCGGTCGTATTTCGTGTCGATATCGTTGAATGCCTTCTCGACCTCGGCTTCGAGGTCATCGCCGACCGGGACGGGATCGGCCTTGCGCCATTCGGCCAGATAATCGTCGGTGCCGCCGGCGCCAGTGCGCATCGCGCACATGTCGATCGCCTCGGTGAAGCGCAGCGGCAGCTCGCGCTTGGCGTTCTGCCGGCCCTTTTTGACGATGATTTGGGCTGGGATGTCGCGCCAGTAGACGACGATCAGATCGGCCATGAATTCTCACTCCTCGTTCTGCGAGCATTGCCGGAAGCGCAGTGGGGCCGCTTGTTATGGGACGACGCGCGCGCATTCAAAAGCGACGCATTTGGATGTCGTAAAATGAAAGGTGTGATTATTCGTTTCCGGCGTCTGCCGGCGCCCGGTTCGAGGCGTCGGAAAAGCCGGCTCACGGCGTGCGGATCCTGACGAGGAATGCGCTACCAGATGCCGGTTCTCAGGCCAGTCCAGAGATAGAACCAGATCGTCGGATGATACCATTGCTGTGATGGCAGACCGGGGTCGACGGTGGTGATTTTTCCGGCCAGAACATCGCTGACCGCCTCGACGCAGATGTCGCGCGAGAACGCGGCCTGGCGCAACGCGTAGCTGGAGATGGTGTCGCCGCGTTTCGGTTGACCGCGCACCTGTTTCAGCACGGCGCCCGTATCGACGCCGGCATCGACCAGATGCACGGTGGTGCCGAAATTCTGCGGGTCGCCTGACGTCAACGCCCAGTAGCCACCGTTCATGCCGCGGTATTTCGGCGTGATGCCGGCGTGATAGTTGAGCACCGGGCAAGGCATCCGGGCAAGCATGTCCTTCGACAACAGCCTGCAGCCATTAAGCAGGACAACGCCAGGCTGGATCTTCTTGATCGCTTCGAGGCATTCCGGCCCGTTGGCTGAGGCGACATGGATGATTTCCTGATCCCGCCGCGGCTCGACCTCGAGCTTTTCCTCGGCAATCAGCCGGGCGGCATGGCTGGCGAGAAGCCGTTTGCCCAGTCTGCTGAGCACCATCGTGCCAAGTTGGCCGATGGCGGAGATCCAGCCCTGGCGGCGAGCCCGGCCGCGAAGCAATTGCTTTTTGGATTCAGGCGTTTCGAGGATGACGCTGACAGGGCCGACGCGGTCGGTGATCGCGTTGACGATAGCCCAGACATGCTGGCCGCCTCCGGTGACGACCACGATCCGCGTACTGGATTCTGATGCTGCCATGGATCTTGCCCCCTCCAAGCAACCCGTTCTTGATAATGGTCGGGATGCTAGGGCGTCCGGGTTAATCCTTGGTGATCAGCCTTCGATACACAGTCAGCGCTTGAATTCGATGATATCGAGATTCGATTCGTAATAGGGCGCCGGAAATTCGATGCGCCATTCCTTGGCGCTGTTGCGGAAGGCATAGCCGACCTGGTCGGTTTGCGGGCCGCTGCCATAGGGCTTTGCCGGATCATCGTTGACATAGAAGGAACCGAGATAGATCGCGCGTTTCTCGCCATCGTCGAAGAAACGGCCCTTGGTGCGCTGCGAGCCGCTGATCTTTTCCAGCCGCCAGCCGGAACCGTCGTCGGTGACCTTGCACTTGAACCAGCCAT
>NZ_RZQI01000847.1:0-2548 GCF_003998335.1 Mesorhizobium sp. M7A.F.Ca.CA.002.05.1.1
GTCGAAGGCATCGACATGTCCGACGAGGCGCTGCCGCATATGTCGGTGCGTGAAGGCAAGATCTGCGGCGTGCCGACGCGGTTGTTTCGCATGTCGTTCACCGGCGAGCGCGGCTTCGAGGTCAATGTGCCGGCCGACTATGGCCAGGCGGTCTGGGAAGCCCTGTGGGCCGAGGGCCAGAAGCATGGTGCGGCCGCCTACGGCACCGAGGCGATGCACGTGCTGCGCGCCGAAAAAGGCTACATCATCGTCGGCCAGGACACGGATGGCACGGTAACGCCGAACGACGCCGGGCTCGACTGGGCGGTCGGCAAGAAGAAGACCGATTTCGTCGGCATCCGCGGCCTGACGCGGCCGGATCTGGTCGCCAAGGGCCGCAAGCAGCTGGTCGGCCTCAAGACCAGGGACCCCAAAGTGGTGCTGGAAGAAGGCGCGCAGGTCGTCGAGGATCCCAAGCAGGCGATCCCGATGAAGATGATCGGCCATGTCAGCTCGAGCTATTGGTCGGAAAATTGCGGCCGCTCGATCGCATTGGCGCTGGTCGCCGGCGGCCGCGACCGGATGGGCGAGACCCTCTATGTGCCGATGCCGAATGGGGTGATCGAAGTGGAGGTTACCGGCATGGTATTCTTCGACGAGACGGGAGGGCGCCTCAATGGCTAAGGCCGCTGCAAGGAAGACGGCTCCGGCCGCATCGCCTTCGGTCGAACGCCGTCCGGCGCTGGCTGGGCGCAGCACCACTGCCGCCGCCGTCAAGGTCGAGGTGCTGCCGTCGGCCGAGCGCGTTTCACTGCGTGCGCCGGAGGCTTCGGCCGCAGCGCTTTCGAAGGCGCTCGGCGTGACCTTGCCGAACAAGCCGAAAACCTCTGCCGCGAAGGGCGGGCGCACCGTCTTGTGGCTCGGTCCCGACGAATGGCTTGTGATCGATGAGGCCGGCAACGATCCGCTCGCCGATTGCGCCAAAGTATCCGCGCTGCATTCGGCGGTCGGCGTCTCGCATCGCAACATCGCGATATCGGTGACGGGCCCTGGGGCAGCGGCGACGATCAATGCTGGCTGCCCGCAGGACCTGTCGCTCGACGCCTTCCCGGTGGGCGCAGCGTCGCGCACCATCCTGGGCAAGACCGAGATCGTGCTGCTGCGCACAGCCGCCGATGCCTTCCGGGTCGAATGCTGGCGTTCCTTCTCGGACTATGTCTTTACTTTCCTGTCCGAGGGATCGCGCGACGCTGCGGTCTGAACTCGGAACGTTTTGCAGGGCACGCTCGTTCTGCATCCGCACGCCGAGGGAGAATGCCGATGCCGTCGAATTCCGCACCGAAGTCGCCGGTCATAAAGACATCGGCCGTCCGCTCGCTCGAACATGAGCGACATGAAGCCCCGAGCGCCGAAGAGGAACTCGAGGAAGGCCTCGAAGACACGTTCCCGGCCAGCGATCCGATATCCATTACCGGAACCGCCATCCCCGGCGCCCCGGCGAAACCGGGCACGGCCAAGACCGTGCCGGGGCGCAAGAAGCGCAAGACGTAGTATTCCATCGGGCCAGGCGGCATCGGCACCTTCTCAATCCCTTTTGACATGCTATTTAAAGCGCTTTGGGAGATGAAAATGCCGACAAAAGCGATCGTTTGGGGCGAGAATGTCCACGAGCAGACCAATGAAGCCGTGCGCGACCTCTATCCCTTGGGCATGCATGGCACCATTGCCGCCGCCCTCAACCAGGACAAGGGCATCGAGGCGACCACCGCCACCTTGCAGGAGCCCGAGCACGGCCTGAGCGAAAAGCGCCTGGCGGCCACCGACGTGCTTTTGTGGTGGGGCCACGCGGCGCATGGCGAGGTCAAGGACGAGATCGTCGAGCGGGTGCAGAAGCGGGTGTGGGAAGGGATGGGCTTGATCGTGCTTCATTCCGGCCACTACTCGAAGATATTCAAGCGGCTGATGGGCACGCCCTGTTCGCTGAAATGGCGCGAGGCGGGCGAGCGCGAGCGCGTCTGGGCGATCAACCGCGGCCACCCGATCGCGCAAGGCATCGGCGAGTGCCTGGAGATCGGCGAGACCGAAATGTATGGCGAGCCCTTCGCCGTGCCGGAGCCGCTGGAGACGGTGTTCGTCTCCTGGTACGAGGGTGGCGAGGTGTTCCGGTCCGGGCTGACCTACCAGCGCGGCGCGGGACGGATCTTCTACTTCTCGCCCGGCCACGAGACCTATCCGATCTATCACAATGAGGGCGTGCAGCAGGTGCTGCGCAACGCCGTGCACTGGGCGCACAACCCGGCGCCGGCATGGTCCGGCATCACCAATGCGTCGAACGTGCCGACGGATGCGGCCAAGGAGAAGATCGTGCAGAAGGGGCTGCGCCTGCATGCCGACGGCGACAAGGGCCTGAGTTGATTCGGGCCTGAGCTGATTGGGGTGTGAGGTGGCTGGGGGCCTGAACTGATGCATCGAATTCTTCTGCTCGGCACCGGCGGCATCGCCGGACATCATGTCGATGAGTTTGCCGGGATTCCCGGCTGCAGCATCGTCGCTTGCGTCGATCAGGTGC
>NZ_RZQI01000848.1:0-2546 GCF_003998335.1 Mesorhizobium sp. M7A.F.Ca.CA.002.05.1.1
CCGTTCGAGCTTGGCGAGGTCGACCTGACAGCCAATCTGGATATCCAGCCCGAGCAACGTCCGGCCTGCCTTCATATCGAAGGCTTCCACTACGAGACGATGACCGCGTCCATCGCTCGCTTTCATCAGGCGGGCTGGAAGGTGAGCCTGCATTCGGCCGGTCTTCCCAAAAGCGCACGCACGCCGGAAACCTTCTCGCAGATGGTCAAACAGATCGATCTGACCTTCATCAACGATGTGATGATACGGGAAATCTTCGACTTTCGCAGCCGTATGGCGACGACGATCGAAGAGGTGCGAGTGATGTTATCACGCATCAAACAACGGGGAACGGTCGTGCTCACCCTCGGCGAGTTCGGCGCCGTCGTTTTTCCGGCGAATGGCGGTCCGCAGATCGAGGTGCCGGCGCTGCCGGTCAATCGCGTCGACGCGACAGGCGCCGGCGACAGCTTTGCCGGCATCTTCCTTGCCCTTTGGCTGCATGGCGCGTCGCTCGACGACGCCGCGCGCTATGCGGCAATCGGGGCGAGCCTGACGACAACGGTTGAAGGCGCGCAGGGTTACATCGCAGACTTTGCCACGCTGAAGGCTGCGGCCCTGGCGAACAATGCCGTGATGGCCAGTTGAAACAATGGCTTATCGACGTTTCGACCTGGCGCGGAACACCGCATCAACCGACGAAATCAGGAGAGTATGATCATGGCGAAAACAAAAGTCCTTCTTGTCGGCGAAAGCTGGGTGAGTTCGGCGACCCACTACAAGGGGTTCGACCAGTTCGGCAGCGTCACCTTTCACCTGGGCGCAACACCCCTGGTGGACGCTTTGAAGGGCAGCGAATTCGATCTCGACTACATGCCCGCTCACGAGGCCGTCGAGAAGCTGCCTTTCACCATGGAAGGGCTGTCGCAATACAGGGCGATCATCCTGTCCGACATTGGCGCGAATTCACTCCTGCTCCACCCCGATGTCTGGCTGCACGGCAAAACGGTTCCCAACCGGCTCAAGCTCCTGCGCGACTGGACGCTGGCCGGCGGCGGCCTGATCATGATCGGCGGCTATTTCAGCTTCCAGGGCATTGACGGCAAGGCCCGCTGGCATCGCACGGCGGTCGAGGAGGCGCTGCCGGTGACCTGCCTTCCCAATGATGACCGGCTCGAAATACCGGAAGGCTTTCGTCCTGAGATCACTGGTTCCAGGGATCATCCGATTTTTGCCGGCATCGAGGGCGAATGGCCGCTGCTGCTCGGTGCCAACGAGGTCATCGCCCGTGATCGCGACGATGTCGAGGTCCTGGCGCGGCTGCCGCAGGACCAGGGCGGCCATCCCCTGCTGGTTACCGGGCGCCATGGCGAAGGGCGTACGCTGGTCTGGACGTCGGACATCGGTCCTCACTGGCTGCCGAACAGTTTTGTCGAATGGCCTGGCTACGCGCGGCTTTGGACCAACGTGCTGCGCTGGGTCAGCAACGCCGCCTAGCCGATCCGCAATCGTCGGGGAACCCGTCATGACAGAGCCCTTTCTTGTCGCCAGAAACATCGCCAAGCGCTTCGGCGCTCTGACCGCGCTGGCAAATGTCGATCTGGAGATCCGCTCCGGCGAGGTGCTGGCGCTTCTCGGCGACAATGGCGCCGGCAAATCGACCTTCATCAAGATCCTGGCAGGCGCTCATCCGCCCAGTGGTGGGGAGCTTGTGATCGAGGGCAATCCGGTCGCCTTTCACTCGCCCAAGGATGCCGCGGCATCGGGGATCGCGACGATCTTTCAGGAACTGGCGCTTTCGGAGAACCTGTCGATCGCAGAAAACGTCTTTCTCGGCCGTGAATTGAAACGCTCCATTTTTGGCATTCCGTTCCTGAAGCGCAAAGAAATGCGCCAGCGCGTCGACGGCCTGCTGAAGGAGCTCGACGCCCATATTTCCGATCCAGAAGCGCCTGTTGGCAGTCTGTCGGGCGGCCAACGCCAGGCCGTCGCAATCTGCCGGGCGCTCAATCTGAATGCCAGGCTGGTCATCATGGATGAGCCGACCGCGGCCCTTGCCGTTGCCGAAACGCGCAAGGTCCTGGCGCTGACACGGCGGCTTGCCGCGCGCGGCTGTGCCGTTGTGCTCATCAGCCACAACATTTCCGAAGTCTTCGAGGTTGCCGACCGCATCGTGGTGTTCCGGCGCGGCCGCAAGGTGGCCGAACGGCTGGCGGCCGATACCGATCACGAGGAAGTCGTTTCGCTCATAACAGGCGCTCATCCCGACGTGCGGGCGCTTGAAAAAACAAACTGAAACGCACGTCATTTCCAGAGAGGTTCAAACACATGCTTTCACAGTTCAAGAAAGTGCTCGCCGCTTCCGCACTGTCACTCGCCATTGCAACCGCGGCGCATGCCGCGGACAAACACAAGGTCGCCTTCGTTCCGCAATTGATCGGCATCCCTTACTTCAACGCCATGGAAGCCGGCGGCAATCGCGCCGCCAAGGACCTGGGCCTCGATTTCATCTATTCCGGTCCCGTCGACACCAATCCGGTCGACCAGTTGCAGATCGTCCAGAACCT
>NZ_RZQI01000849.1:0-2544 GCF_003998335.1 Mesorhizobium sp. M7A.F.Ca.CA.002.05.1.1
GCGTTGACCGCAACCGGACCCGAGCTGTTGTCGACCGAGGCATCCGGCGTGAACGCGTAGGACCCGTCCGCCTTCACCTGGATGCTGCCGGCGCCGATGTCGATCGACTGCGAGTAGCCCGTGCCGGCATTGAAGATCAGCGGCGTGCCGTTGACATGCGTCACCGTCGCGCCGTCGGCACCAGCGACGAAGTCCAGTGTTCCCGTCACCGCCGGAGCACCTTCCGCAACCGCCTGCGAGGCTTCGTTCGATGCCGTCGGCACGTCGTCGGACACCGTCACATTGACCGTGCCGGTCGCCTGGTCGCCGTCGCTATCGGTGGCAACCACGCCGACTTGGCCCAGATTGACCAGATCGTCGAGATTGATGCCGGGATGGGCATCGTAGTTGTTGTTCAGCGTCGCCGTCACCGTCGCCACATTGTTGGCAACCGACAGATCGAGCGTCACCACGGTCACGGCGCCGTCCTTGCCGACGACCTGGGTGTCCGACACCCGGGTCCAGGTCAGGTTGGCGCTGTTCAGCCCGCTCAAATCGGTGCCGAAGGCGATCGAGGCGATCGCATCCGAGCCCGGCGTGAAGGTGATCGAGTTCAAGGCGGAGTCCGGACCGGCCGGCGTCGAGCCGTCGCTCAGGTTCTGGTCGTCAAGCGCCAGCGTGATCGGAGCCCCAGCAACCGGGCCTGCGCCGTCGGTGATCGTGAAGGCGATGTTGGCCGTCGACGTGTCGAGGTCGCCGTCCGTCACCGTATAGGTGGCGTTGACCGCAACCGGACCCGAGCTGTTGTCGACCGAGGCATCCGGCGTGAACGCGTAGGACCCGTCCGCCTTCACCTGGATGCTGCCGGCGCCGATGTCGATCGACTGCGAGTAGCCCGTGCCGGGATCGAAGGCCAGCAGCGTGCCGTTGACATGCGTCACCGTCGCGCCGTCAGCGCCAGCAACGAAGTCCAGTGTTCCCGTCACCACCGGAGCACCTTCCGCAACCGCCTGCGAGGCTTCATTCGCTGCCGCCGGCACATCGTCGACTATTTTGACGGAGAGCGTGGCGTTGGCGCTCTGCAGATCCTGGTCGGTCAACGTGACGGTGAAGTTCTCGAACAGGTCGTTGGTGCCCTGGACGGCGGCATGCGCCTCATTGTCGAGCAGCGTATAGATGTAGCTCACCTGGCCGGTAGCGGCATTGTAAGCCGTCACATTGAGCGTGTTGCCAAATGCGGTGGTGAAGGAGCCCGCCGTGAACACGCCATTGGTAATGAAGGCGTTGCCGTCGATCGCCAGTGAGTTGATGCCGTCGGGAGAGGAGACGGTGAAGGTGCCGGCGCCGGTCTCGGCCGTGCTTGCCGGATCGGACCCAGGCCCGCCCGGCGTGCCGATATTCAACGCCGCCTCGTTGACGACGACGTCGCCGCCGATGGCCTCCGGCGTCAGGTCGGTGATCACAGGCGTCGAGTTGCCGATCGAAATCGTCAGCGTGGTGTGCGAGGTGTCGCCGTCGCCGTCCTTGATCGTGTAGGTGAAGACATCGTTGACGCCGCCGGGCGTGCCGGCAGCGCGCACATAGCTGTAGGAGCCGTCCGCCAGCAGTGTCAGCGTGCCGTAGCTGCCCTGGATCGGCGCGTTCAGCGTGGCCGCATTGTCGACATCGGTGTTGGTGTTGCCGGCCTGCACGCCAACCACAGTTGCGCCATCGGCGCCCTTGGTGTCGGCAACCCCGTCCGTCGCGTTGGCGTCGCCGGCATCTGTTCCGCCAACCAGTACATTGCCTGTCGCCGGGCCAAACTGGCCGGCCGCGATGCTGTCGGTATCGGCAACCGCCGTCGGCACGTCATCGACGATGGCGACGGCAAAGGTGGTGCTGGCCGAATCGCCGTCAACGTCCGTGACTGTGATGCTGAAATTGTCCGGAACCGTGTCGTTGGGATCGAATCCGTTCGTCTGATTGGGATGAGCGACTGATTCGGTCACCGTGTAGTTGTATTCGATGGCACCGGTGCTCGGATTGAAGGAGACGATCGTCAGGAAGCCGAAATCGCCCGGGATCTGCTGGCCGACGCCGGTGACGGTGACGCCGTTGATGACGATCGAGCCAATTCCATCCGGCGCGTCGATGCTGATCGTTCCGATGCCGGAGGTCTCGGCGTTGCTTGGCGCGTCGCTGCCGGGAGATTGTGTCTGGCCGCCATTGAGGCCGGTTTCACTGGCCGCTTCGGTCGGGGCAAGCAAGGACGTGGCCGTCACTGAAACCTGCCTGTCGACGATGGACGGGAACAGTTCGCGCCGCTCCAGGAGTCCGAACTGCAAGGCAGTCGGCGGCAGCAGTGCCGACAGGTCGAACCCGTCGCCGATACCGCCGGGGGGAACCGAGAAATCTCCGCCTGCGCTTGAATTCGAACCGCCAGGACCGGCCGACATGGAACCGTCGGCGCCGAAGGCGACATCGACATGGCTGGCTTCCAGCGCTGCCAGCAGCGCAACGCGCGGCACCTCGACGTCGCCGATGATGAAGGTCGGCACGTTGAGGGCGCCGTCCTTGATCACGATC
>NZ_RZQI01000850.1:0-2542 GCF_003998335.1 Mesorhizobium sp. M7A.F.Ca.CA.002.05.1.1
GCCTTCGGCTCCATCTCGGCCGCCGCTCGCGGCATGGAGATGTCCTATAAGCACGCCTGGGACCTGGTCGAGGACATGAACCGGGTGTTCGGCAAACCGCTGGTGGCGGCACAGACCGGCGGCCGCAAGGGCGGCGGCGCACAGTTGACGGCGGTCGGCCTGGCTGTGGTCAGCCGCTTCCGCGCCATCGAGCGCGCAGCCTCGGCCGCGGCGGCGGCGCATATGGAGGCATTGCAGGCGGAGATTGATGCTGGGTGAGGGCAGTAGGGCAGTAGGGCAGTAGGGCCTAATCCTCTGCGCTTGGCTTGCGAAGCAGGTAAGTGTCCATGATCCAGCCCTTTTTCCGGCGCGCTTCTTCACGGGTTCTCTCGATCTCGGTGCCGACATCACTGAGACGGCCAGAGATGAGAATCTCGTCTTCCGTTCCGAGATAGGCGCCCCAATGGATGACGACATCCTTGTCGGCCAGCGTGTTGAAGGCGCATTTGCCGTCCAGCAGGACGACCGCGCTGCCGGCATTGTCCGGCATGCCTTCCTCGGTCAGGCGGCGGCCGGTGGTGATGAGGACGGAATCGCCGATGCGGTTCAGCGCCATCTTGTGGCTGGCGGCAAGCGCCTGGACGGCGGTAATGCCGGGGATCACCTCAAGTTCGAACGCCACATTGCCTCGCTGGCTCACGCGCTCGAGGATGCGCAACGCGCTGTCGTAGAGCGAAGGATCGCCCCAGATCAGGAAGGCGCCGCAGCCATCGCCTGCAATCTCGTCGCGGATCAGGCCTTCGTAAATGGCGGCGATGGCTTCGTGCCAGTCATCGACGGTCGCGCGGTAGGAGGGCTCCGGCCCATCTTCTACCGGCATGTCGCGCACCGGCACGTCGAATTCGACGCGGCGCGACTTCGGATTGGTGACGAAGCGGTCGCATATCCGGCGGCGCAGTTCGGCCAGTTCATTTTTTTTCGCACCCTTGTCGGGAATGAACAGCACATCCGCCTGGTTCAGGCCTGATATAGCCTGAACGGTCATGTGGTCGGGATTGCCGGCGCCGATGCCGATGACGAGAAGCTTGCGCATGGGCGAACTCCTGCCCGATCGGAACCTGTTAGTCCAGACCGCGCTGGCGCGTGTCCAGACCGTAGTCCAGCTCCCTATGGTGCGCTAGCGGATGCGGAAGGGCTTTGAACGCCACGTTGAAACCGCTAGGGTCCTGCAAGCATTCCAGCCGAGGGGCTTCCATGTTGCGATATATTCTGACCGCCGTGCTGGCCCTGTCGCCCGCGCCCGCCTTCGCCAATGATTCGGTTGCCGAACTCGGCACTGGCGGCCTGATCCTGTCGCGCAGCGATGCCGTGGCGATGCAAAGCGAGGACCTTTTCATCTCGCCGGAAAAGGTGACAGTCGACTATGTCTTCCATAACAACACCGACAGGGATGTCGAGGCCATTGTCGCCTTTCCGGTGCCCGAAATATCGGGCAATCCCGAAGAAATCCCGGCGATCCCTGAAAACCAGAGCGACAATTTCCTCGGCTTCGAGGTGACGATCGACGGCGTTGCCGTCAAGCCGCAGTTGGAGCAGAAGGTGTTTGCGCTCGGCATCGACATCAGCGCCGAGTTGAAGGCGCAAAACGTGCCATTCTATCCATTCGGCGATGCGGCGAAGGCGGCGCTGGCCAAGCTGCCGCAAGCGGTTGTCGATGACTGGGTCAACCGCGGCATCATCATCGAGGACACCGGCAGCGACGGCACCGAGACGACCAAGGTCTACACGCCGTTCTGGCAACTGCGTTCGACCTACTGGTGGCGCTCGACCTTTCCGGCCAACAAGGACGTCCATGTTTCCCACCACTACAGACCGAGCGTCGGCGGCACGTCTTCAGTCAGCTTCTTCTACGACGGCAAATTCCAGGGACAGTATGCGGCCTACAAGGCCCGCTATTGCATGGATGGCACATTCGAAAATGCGGTGCGCAAGGCTGCCAAGGACGACCCTGACGGCTACCCCAAATATGTCGAGAACCGCATCGCCTATATCCTGACCACCGGCGGCAACTGGGCCACCGGCACGATCGGCAAGTTCAAGCTGACGATCGACAAGGGCAATCCGAAAGCCCTGGTCTCGTTCTGCGGCGACAATGTCAAAAAGACCGGACCGACGACATTCGAGATGACGGCGGATGATTTCTACCCCGAGCGCGACATCGACATCCTGATCCTCGAGCCAACGGACGGCAATTGATGCACGTCGCAATCTACGTTGCCATCGCCGAGAACGGCGTGATCGGGCGGGACGGCGGGCTCCCGTGGCGGCTCTCCACCGATCTCAAGCGCTTCAGAGCCGATACGATGGGCAAGCCCATCATCATGGGCCGCAAGACCTATGAGGGCATCGGCCGGCCGCTGCCGGGCAGGTTGAACATCGTCGT
Source organism: Mesorhizobium sp. M7A.F.Ca.CA.002.05.1.1 (assembly GCF_003998335.1). Lineage (NCBI taxonomy): Bacteria > Pseudomonadati > Pseudomonadota > Alphaproteobacteria > Hyphomicrobiales > Phyllobacteriaceae > Mesorhizobium > Mesorhizobium sp. M7A.F.Ca.CA.002.05.1.1. Next base: position 2,423 of record NZ_RZQI01000850.1, read on the forward strand.
CACCCGCGACAAGACCTGGCGCGCCGAGGGCGTCGAGGCGGCACATTCGCTCGAGGCCGCGATCCAACTGGCGACGGAGCGCGGGCGCCGCATGGCCGATGTGGACGAGGTGTGCGTCAT
>NZ_RZQI01000084.1:0-11975 GCF_003998335.1 Mesorhizobium sp. M7A.F.Ca.CA.002.05.1.1
CGCCGGCGCTGATCGCCAAGGGAGGAACGCTGCGCGACGTGCCGGCGATCCATGTCGCGGCTCCCGCTGATACGACGGGCGCCGGCGATTCCTTCAACGGCGGCTATCTTGCGGCTCGACTTGCCGGTCACGAACCGCTGGAAGCCGCACGCCATGCCCATCGTGTCGCCGCCGCCGTAGTGCAGGTACGTGGCGCACTGGCGCCGTTCGAGACGCTGCGGGCGGCGTTCGAAGGCTAAGGTAGCCGGAATCTGTATTCCGTGACGTGGTGGTAGATCGCGCCCGGCCACAGCGTCGCCTGCGGGAAATAGGGCCGGTTCGGCGCATCCGGCCAAATCTGCGGCTCGAGGCAGAAACCGCAAAAGGCCTTGTAGTTCCGCCCTTCCAGCCCGGTGCGCGGCGTCACATACTGACCGGTATAGAGCTGGACGCCGGGCTCAGTGGTCCAGACCTCCATCTCGACACCGGAACTGGCGCCTTGCGTCCACGCCGCCTGTTTGAGCGGCCCGCGTGTCGAAGCGAGGCAGAAATTCTGGTCGTAGGGCAGCTGTTCGCCCTCGGTCTCCATGCGCAACGGCCGCGCCTGGCGGAAATCGAACGGCGTGCCGTCAACCGGCTTGACCACCCCGGTCGGGATCATGTCGCCATCGACCGGCAGATAGGCGCCGGCATTCAACATCATCCTGTGGTCGAGAATGTCTCCGGCGCCGCCATCGTCCAGGTTGAAGTAGGAATGCTGGGTGAGATTGCACAGCGTCGGCTCCTCACAGGTGGCTGTCAGCTCGACGCTAAGCGTGCCGGGGATCTTCAACCGGTAGGTGCAGGTGACATCAAGCGCGCCGGGAAAACCCATCGCGCCGTCGGGATCGTGCAGGGTCAGCGTGACGAAATCCCTGCCATGCAAGGAAACCGTCCACGGCCGGTGGGAGTAACCTTGCGAGCCGCCATGCAGCGTATGCTTGTCGAGGAAGTTTTGCTCGGTCTGGTAGCGGCTGCCGCCAATGGTGAAGCGGCCGTCACGGATGCGGTTGGCGTAGCGGCCAACGACAGCACCGAAGAACGCCGTATCCGTCTCGTAGCCTTCCAGGCTGTCATAGCCGAGCACCAGCGGAGCATCGTGCCCGGTCAGGCGCAGATCCTGGATGATCGCGCCCAGACCGATGATGTTGGCTGTGATGCCGCCGCCCCTGATCGTGAAGCGACGCACCTGCTCGCCAGCCTGCGTCGTGCCGAAAACCTCGCCGTCCTTCATCGCCATGCCCGTAAATGCCAGTTGATCCAGAAGACTTCGGCTGGTTTTCCCACGAGAGATGGGCAGGCTATCGGCCTGCTCATCTCAGGGATAGCCTATCAGAGGCCGAGGCCGCCGATGCAGACATATTTGGTGTCGAGGTAATCCTCGATGCCCTGATGTCCGCCTTCCTTGCCGAGGCCGGATTCCTTGACGCCGCCGAACGGCGCTTCCGGCGTAGTGATGAGGCCTTCATTGACGCCGACCATGCCGTATTTCAGCCCTTCCATCACACGGAAGGCGCGGCCGAGATCGCCCGTATAGAAGTAGCAGGCGAGGCCGAATTCGGTGTCGTTGGCGAGGGCGACGGCTTCCTCTTCGGTCTCGAACTTGAACACCGGTGCGACCGGGCCGAAGATCTCTTCCTTCATGAAGCGCATCTTGGGTGTCGCGTTGGCGATGACCGTCGGCTGGAAGAACGAACCGCCGAGCGCATGGCGCTTGCCGCCGGCGACTATCTTGCCGCCCTTGGATGTGGCGTCGGCGATCAGTTCCTCGACCTTTTCGACCGCCTTCTCGTCAATCAGCGGTCCCTGCTGCACGCCGTCCTCGAGGCCGGAGCCGACCTTCAGCCCGTTGCTGGCGGCAGCGAGCTTCTCGACGAACTTGTCATAGACACCGGCCTGAACCAGGAAGCGGTTGGTGCAAACGCAGGTCTGGCCGGAATTGCGGTACTTGGCGGTGATCGCACCGGCGACCGCGCGCTCGAGGTCGGCGTCGTCGAAAACGATGAACGGCGCGTTGCCGCCGAGCTCCATCGATACCTTCTTGACGGTGACCGACGACTTCTGGATGAGAAGCTTGCCGACTTCGGTCGATCCGGTGAAGGTGATCTTCGACACCAGCGGATTGGCGCAGATCTCGTCGCCGATCTCGCTGGCCGAACCGGTCAGGATGTTGACGACGCCCTTGGGGAAGCCGACTTCCTCGGCGAGCGCGCCCCAGGCGAGACCCGAATACGGCGTCTGCGACGCCGGCTTGACCACCGCGGTGCAGCCGGCGGCGAGCGCCGGGCCGAGTTTGCGAGCCAGCATCGAGGACGGGAAATTCCATGGCGTGATGGCGGCAATGACGCCGACCGGCTCCTTGGTCACCAGGATGCGGCGGTCCGCCCATGGTGAGGGCACGACATCGCCATAGGTGCGGCGGCCTTCCTCGGCGAACCACAGGATATAGGCGGCGGCGGAGCCAATCTCGCCCTTCGATTCGAACAGCGACTTGCCCTGCTCGATGGTCAGCAGTTCGGCCAGCACGTCCTGATTGTCCATCATCGCGTCATGCAGCTTGCGCAGCAGCTTCGAGCGCTCGAGCGCGGTGGTCTTGCGCCACGACTTGAAGGCGACGGCGGCGGCCTCGATGGCGCGGCGCGTCTCGGCCTTGCCCGACTTCGGCACGGTGCCGATCTTGAGACCGGTGGCCGGATTGTTGACGTCGACCGTCTGGCCGCTGTCGGCCTGCACCCACTCGCCGTTGATGAGATTGGCCTGCCGCATGAAATGGCTGGTTTTCTGAAGCATGGTCTATCCTCCGTTCAGCGCCCTGACGGGCCGGTCTGTGAAATCTTCGGTGAGCGTGCGCCATGGACTGAAGCCGGCACGCCGGAGCCACTGCTCTTTACCGAGGGCAAGGCCCGCAAGCAATCGCAAGATGGCATATAGGGCTTGGGCCACAGCGAGACGAGAGCAGGCGACGTGCTTACCCCGATGCCTTACCCGAAAACGTGCAAGACAACAGTCAGCCAGAAAGCGGTGGTGACGGCGGCGCAGGCCGTGGCGATGGTCATCTGGTTCGACGCCAACGCCTGGCCGGTGTTGAACTGCACCGCGATCAGATAGGAATTGACGCCGGATGGCATCGCGGCCACCATCACCGCCACCTTGGCCGTCAAGGGCGGCAAGCCGAGCAGCCAGACGAAGACCAGGACCAGCGCTGGCATCAGGAACAGCTTCAGCACCGAAAGCACCAACGCCGGCCTGACATTGCCCGAAATGCCGAAGCGGCGCAGGCTGAGCCCCATGGCAAACAGCGCCACCGGACCGGCCGTATCGGCCAGCGCATCGACCAGGCGCATGGCGACATCAGGCAGCGGCGCACCCGTGATGCGCCATGCAAGGCCTGCCAGAATGCCGATGATCAACGGATTCATGAAAAGCCGCCTGAGGAAGCTACGGATAACGCGCAAGGGATGCACGGGTTCGCCGCTGCCGCGGCCGAAGACTTCGAACAACACGATCGAGGCCATCAGCATGATCGGCAGATGCACGGAGACCAGCAGCGACAGCACTTCGAAGCCGCTCGGGCCGAAGATGCCAAGAATGAAGGGAACGCCGAGCAGCACGATATTGGAAAAGGCGGACGAACCCCCGCCGACGACGCCGGCGCGGGCATCCCTGCCGAAGATACGGGTGGTGACCAGATGGCCGGCGGCCCAAGTGATGGCGACCGCGGCGAAATAGGCGCCCCACAGCGACCATGGCGCCACGCCGTGGAAATCGGACTTCACCATTGTCTGGAACAGAAGCAGCGGCATCGCCACGTTGATGGCAAATTCCGATATCCCCTCGCCGCTCGCTGGCTTCAAATAGCCGGTAAACCCGGCGAGATAGCCGAGCGCGACAAGGCTGAAGACGAAAAGGACGGTTTCGGTGAGCGGAGACATTTTTACCGTGACGGGCGAATTTCCCGTGATAGGCGAGCCACGACCGCGACGCAATCGCGCCTGAATTTGATCATCGTCGGCTGGCAGCGTTATAGAGGGTTGGATCATCAGGGCGGACACGAACGACAAATGGCTTTTGTCGGACTCTCGAACCTTAGTCGTTTGCGGCGGGCATGGCTGACGGCTATCGTCGCCGCACTGCTTTGCCTTGCCGCGACCGCGCTTGCAGTTGCCGAGACGAAAAGCCTTAAGGGCGTGGCGCTGATCATCGGCCAGTCGAATTACCTGCACATCGCCGCCCTGCCCAACCCCGCCAACGACGCCCGCGACATGGCCAAGATGCTGACCGACCTTGGCTTCGACGCCCGCAGCGTCACCGACCGCGACGCCACCAAGCTGAAGCGCGACCTGGAGCGGTTCACCGAAGATGCCGACGGCGCCGATGTCGCCTTCATCTACTACTCCGGTCATGGCATCGAGGCCGGCGGCGAAAACTATCTGGTTCCGGTCGATGCCGACGTCCCGTCGCTGAAGGATGCCGGCACCAGCCTTGTGCCGATATCGGCCGTCATGGAGGCATTGAAAAAGACAGTGCCGGTGACGATCATGCTGCTCGATGCCTGCCGCACCAATCCATTCCCCGCGGATGCCATGGTACGGCGCTCACCGACCGCTTCCGCCTCGCCCATAGGCGCCGGCGGGTTGGAGCCGGTGCGCGGCGCCAAGGCGCTCGGCAATGCACCGGCGGCCGACGCGAGCCTGGGTACAGTGGTCGGCTTTGCCGCAGAACCGGGTCATCCTGCACTTGATGGCGCCGCCGGCGAAAACAGCCCTTACGCGTCCGCCCTGCTGCGCCACCTCGCGGCGATGAAGGGCACCGAATTCGGCTCGGTCATGCGCATGGTGACCGAGGAGGTCTATCTCGACACAAAAGCGAAGCAGCGTCCCTGGATCAATGAAAGCCTGCGCCGGCTGCTCTATTTCGGCGTCGCACCAGTGGAGCCGACCGGCGACGACGGACTGATCACAGGCGAAAGGCGCCAGCTCCTGCTGACGATTTCCGGCCTGCCCGACCCGAAACGGGCGCAGGTGGAACTGGCCTCGCTGCAGGAAGGCGTGCCGCTCGACGCGCTTTATGGCGTGCTGAAGGCGCTCGGCACGGAAAAGATCCCCGAAGACCCGACCGACCTGCAAAAGGTGCTCGACGCCCAGGCCGAGCGCCTGAAGAAGATGATGTCCGAGCGTGCAGCACTGCGCACCGACGATCCGGAGATCAAACGGCTTGTCGCTTCCGCCGACAAGGCGATCGGCCAGGGCGCCATCGTGACGGCGCGCAAATTCCTCGACGATGCGGTCGGCCGGGTCGAGCAGACCAACGATGCGGTCGATCAAGCCGAGGATCTCGTCAAGCAGAAGCGTCTTGCCGACGCCGCGATCTATGCCAGGCGCGCCGATGCCTCGGGGCTGGTCTTCGATTACAAATCCGCTGCCGGCGACTATGCCAAGGCGTTTTCGCTGGCCGGAAAATGGGACGACAAGCTGCGCTGGAACTACAAGAACCAGGAAGCCGAGGCGCTCAACGCCTACGGCTACGCCACCGGCGACCTCGATGCGCTGCAGCACGCCATTGAGGCCTATCGCACCATCCTGAACTTCATCCCCAATGGCGAACAGAATCGCGACTGGGCCATCACCCGCAACAACATGGCGGTGGTGCTGCAGACCATCGGCGAGCGCGAGACGGAGACCGCGCGCCTTGAAGAGGCAGCCCGGATCTTTCGCGATTCCCTTGTCGTGTTCGAGCGCGAGAAGGACGACCTCAACTGGGCCGCCGCGCAGAACAATCTGGCCAATGTGCTGTTGAAGATCGGCGAGCGCGAGAGCGACCCGAAGCGCCTGAACGAGGCGGTTGTGGCGATGCGCGCGACGCTCCAGAAACGCCCACGCGAAAAAGTGCCGCTCGAGTGGGCCGCTTCGCAGAACAATCTCGGCCTGGCGCTCTATGCGCTTTCCGAGCGCGAGGCCGCCGGCGAACATCTGACGCAAGCCGAGGCGGCCTACCGGCTGGCACTTGAGGAATACACACGCGAAACGGCGCCGGTGGAATGGGCGATGGTCGAGAACAATCTCGGCAACACGCTGGTGTCGCTCGGCATTCAGCTCAACGACAAGGCGAAGATAAACGAAGCGGCCGACGCGTTCCGTGCCGCGCTCGAGGTGCGAACCCGTGAGACCTTCCCCGTCTCATGGGCGACCAGCAGGCTCAACCTCGGCAACGCGCTGAGCGGCGTCGCCCGCTTCGATATGGGCACCGGCGCGCTTGAAGAGGCCGCGGCCGCCTATGATGACGCACTGACGGTCTTTACCCGGCAGCGTTTCCCGATGGACTGGGCGTCGGCGCAGAACAATCTCGGTTCGATCTACCAGACGCTTGGCCAGCGCACCCGCGACGCGGCCAAGCTGGAGCAGTCGGCGAGCGCCTTCCGGGCGACCCGGCAGGTCTATGTCAGACGGAAATTCCCTCGCGATTGGGCAATGAGCCACTACAATCTCGGCAACACGCTGCAGCTTCTGGGCGGCGTGACCGACAAGCCGGAACATTATGGTGAAGCCATTGCCGCCTACCGCGATGCGTTGCGCGAGTACAAGCGCGAGACGAATCCCCGCCAATGGGCGCTAGCCCAGGCCGGCCTCGGCTCGACGCTGCACTGGCTGAGCATGAGCAATGCCGACTCCAGGACCCTGCTTGAGTCCATAGCGGCCCGCCGGGCAGCCCTCGAAGTACTCACCGTCGACGCGGCACCGGTCGACTGGGCCAACGCCCAGAACGGCATCGGCATGAGCCTGCTCAACCTCGGAAATCTCGAACGCACCGGCAAATATCTCGGTGACGCCGAGGCCGCCTTCACGGCGACGCTGAAGGTATTCTCGAGGGAAGGCCTGCCCATGCAATGGGCCTTCGCGCAGAACAATCTCGGTGACGTCAGCTGGAACCGAGCCAGCTATGGCGGGGGCAAGGCCGAATATCAAAAGGCGATCGAATTCTTCGAGAACGCCAAGCAGGGCTTTACCGAAGCCGGCTACACGATCCCCATCCCGCTCACCGACCAGAAGATCGATCTGGTGAAGAAGCAGATGGCGAAGAAGTAGGTCTACGCATCCCGCCGACCGCGCCTTGTCTTTCGGCTGGCTTTACCGTCCCTATATGTCCCGTCACCGGAACCCATTGCCGGGAACCGGAGAAGGATAGCGGATGATTCGATTTGCCTTGGCGTTGTTCCTGTTTCTTATTCCCGGCGTAGCCCACGCCACGGATGCAGGCTGGGCGCTGCTGCGCGATGGCGGACATGTCGTGCTGCTGCGCCATGCCATGGTCACCGGCACCACCGACCCGGCCAATTTCGACATCGACAGTTGTGCCACCCAGATGAACCTGTCGGCGCGTGGCAAGCAGCAGGCGAGCAAGATCGGCGCTCTGTTTGCCGCCCGTGCGGCACCGATCGAGCGTGTGCTGTCCAGCCGCTATTGCCGCTGCCTCGACACTGCCCGCATCGCCTTCGAGGCCGAGCCGGAGCTGTTTGCTCCGCTCGATCTCCTGAAGGGCGACGAGGCGCAGAAAGCCGCGCAGATCGCGGCGATCCTCAAAGAAATCCGCGCCTATTCCGGCTCCGACAATCTGGTCATGGTTACCCATCTGGAAGACATCGTGGCGCTGACCGGCATCTCACCGCGCGAAGGCGAGGCCGTGGTCGTGGAGCCGCAGGGCGATGGCCTGCGCGTGCTCGGCCGCGTCACCTTCTGAGCGCCCTGCGCGCGATCGCTGACGTCGAAAGCGGTGTTGCCTAAATGCCACCGCCGCAAGAAGCCGCAAATCCGCCACGACAATGCCGCTTGCGACAACCCGTCGCAGGGGCTATAGGCGCGCTCCCGGTCACGAGAACCGAAGTGAGCACAACGGTTGGAGCTTTCGCCTCCGCCCGTGCAGGCGGCTTTGCCGCCCTGTATACGGCGCTGCTTTGGGGATTGGGATCGCGGATGTAGCTCAGCGGGAGAGCGCCGGATTTGGGTCCGGAGGTCGGGGGTTCAATTCCCTTCATCTGCACCACGGATAGCTCAGTTTGGTTAGAGCATCAGATTGTTAATCTGACTGTCGAAGGTTCGATTCCTTCTCCATTGGCCTGAAAAGCCATCCGAAAAACGGTCCGGGGACTGGAATGCGAAAGACTGGACGGATGGCCCAAGCCCTCGGGCGCGGATCATCCCAAGCGTCTTTCGCCATCGGCTCGCGGCCAGGCCCGCGGTGACGATCAAGGCGCAGCGTCGCCGGCAAGGGAGGCCAAGGCCTCCGGCGCCCGCTTCACTGCCCCGCGATCCGCTCCCGAAGGCCCGCCACGGATTGATGCCACCAGTCCCCGGATCATTCGTGCCCGGGCTGTGACGCAAGAGACGACGTGAAACGAGAAACGAAAGGAACGATCGACGCATGACTTGACGCCTCGCATGGGGCCATGCCCGACAGGAGTAAGACAATGACAATTCTCGACAAGGTTCTTGGGCGCGAGCGCGTCCTCGTAAAGGAAAACGAACGTGCCCTCACCCTCCACAAGGGGGAAATCAAGACTGTCCTGCTGCCGGGCGAGCACTGGCTCGCCAACCGGCGCGGCAGCCTCGAAGTGTCCCGGCACGATCTGAAGAACCCGGAATTCGTTTCGGCATACGAGAAGGCGTTGTTCGACAAGCTCCCGGATGTGGCCGCGCGTCATTTCACCGTCGTTCGCACCGGGCGCACGGATGTCGCCATCATCGAGCGCGACGGCAATCTGCACGCCGTGCTGGCGCCGGACCGCAAGCTGGTGCTGTGGACGGATGCCGGCCCGTGGAAGGTGACGCTGATCGACACATCAGTCGATCTCGCCATCGATGCGGCGGTCATGCGCCGGCTCGGCCAGGCCCGGAAGGCGGAATTGATGTCCGTCCATCCGGTCGTCGACGGTCAGGCCGGACTGCTGTTCATCGACGGTGTTCTGGTCAGGACGCTGACGGCGGGCGTGCATGGCTTCTGGAACGTCGGACGCATGGTGCAGATCAAGGTCGTCGACCTCAAGCGCCAGTCGCTCGACGTTGCCGGGCAGGAAGTGCTGACCAAGGATCGCGTGACGATCCGCGTCAACATCGCGGCCGAATACCGGGTCGTCGATCCTGTCAAGGCGGTGAGCATGGTGAAGGACTTCTCCGAAGCCCTTTACCGCGCCCTGCAGTACGCCTTCCGCAAGACCCTTGGCGCGCTGACACTCGATCAGATCCTTGAAAAGAAGGTGACGATCGACGAAGAGGCCGCTGGCAAGGTCCGCGCCGATATGGCCGAGATCGGGGTGGAGGTCAGCGATATCGCGCTCAAGGATGTCATCCTGCCGGGCGAGATGCGCGAGATCCTCAACCAGGTGGTGTCGGCCGAAAAGCAGGCCGAGGCCAACATCATCCGTCGCCGCGAGGAGACGAACGCGACGCGTTCCCTCCTCAACACGGCCAGGGTGATGGCGGAAAACCCGGTGATGCTGCGGTTGAAGGAGCTCGAGGCTCTGGAAACCATCGCCGGCAAGGTCGAGCGGCTGACCGTCCACAACGGAACCGGCGGGCTGCTGAACGATCTGGTCAAGCTCCGCGACAGCTGATGCATGTCGCCCAAAGTGGTTCCGGTTTTGGAAAAACGACCTGCATCGAAACAAAGGCTGACGTGACGTCAACAGAAGGGCCGCCGGGTAAACCGGCGGCCCTTCTTGCGTTTCCTGGATGCCCTACCCATCTGCGCCCGGCGCATCAGGCCTTTTCCTGCCGGGAAAAACCGATTAGACAGCGCCCAAACAAGATGCGGACAGATTCCGCCCGCAACCGAAGGAAAAGCCCTTGTCCACCACGTTCGACAAAGTCGCCAAGATCATTGCCGACACCAGCGAGATCGATATCGACACGATTACGCCCGAGAGCCACACGATCGACGATCTCGGCATCGACAGCCTCGATTTCCTCGACATCGTCTTTGCCATCGACAAGGAATTCGGCATCAAGGTGCCACTGGAAAAGTGGACCCAGGAGGTCAATGACGGCAAGGCTTCGACGGACGATTACTTCGTCATGAAGAACCTGTGCGCCAAGATCGACGCGCTGGTTGCCGCCAAGACCGCCTGACATCGGTTGAGCGTTCGATCTTGACGCGCTCTGCCGCCTGACCCACAAAGCCGCACATGAGCAGCCCCCGCGACGTCGTCATATCAGGTATCGGCCTTGTCTCCTCGCTGGGGGAAGGTCCGGACGCCCATTGGCAAAAGCTCGTGCAGCCGGGGCTGGAACCGGTGCTCGAAGCGGCGCGCTTTGCACCCTATACCGTTCATCCATTGCCGGAGATCGACTGGAACCTGCAGATCGCCAAACGTGGCGATCAGCGCCAGATGGAAACCTGGCAGAGGCTCGGCACCTATGCCGCAGGCCTGGCGCTGGACGACGCCGGCATCAAGGGCAATGACGAACTCTGCACGACCATGGACATGGTCGTGGCCGCGGGCGGCGGCGAACGCGACGAGGCGGTCGATGCCGCCATTCTCGCCGCGTCGGAAAGCCGCAACGACCGCGATGTGCTGATCAACGAGAAATTGACCACCGAATTGCGGCCGACACTGTTCCTGGCGCAGCTTTCCAATCTGCTCGCCGGCAACATCTCCATCGTCCACAAGGTGACCGGCTCATCCAGAACCTTCATGGGCGAGGAAGGTGCCGGTGTCGCCGCCGTCGAGACAGCAGCCGCGCGCATCCGCTCCGGCCAGTCGACGCACATCCTGGTCGGCGGCGCCTTCCAGACCGAACATTCCGACATGCTGCTCGGCTATGAACTCGCCGGCTATCTGCATCGCGGCCAGTGGAAGCCGGTCTGGCAAAGACAGGGGGCTGAGGGCGGCGGCGTCGTGACTGGATCCGGCGGTGCCTTCCTGGTACTGGAGCAGCGCGAACACGCGATAAGCCGCGGCCGCAAGATCTATGCCGAGCTTGGGCCGGTCGTCTCCGGCCGCGCCAGGCGCCCACGGGGAGAACTCGACGCCCAGATCGCCGCCCTGCTCAAGCAGGCTGCAATGCCGAACGGCAAATTGCTGGCCATGTCGGGCGCGTCGGGCGCCCATACGGCAACCATCGCCGAGAAAGCCGCGCTCGATGCCAATCCGGCGATTGCCGCGCGCGGTTTCTCGACGCTGACCGGACACATGAAGGAAGCACAGTTTCCCTTCGCTGTGGCACTGGCGGCGCTGGCCGTCGATCGCAAGGCCGCCTACCCTGTTTTTGATGCCGCAGCCGAGAAGCCGTTCGAAGGGGTTCCCGCAACCGTCCTTGCAACGGCGATCGGCTATCACCAATTCGAGGGCATGGCGCTCGTCAACGCCGCCTGAGGCGGTGGTCCACGATCCATGCCGCAACGATAGACGATCGAGGGCTACCGCATGGCCAATCTGAACGATCATATGGGCAGGCCGATCGTTGCCGTCACCGGCATCGGCGTGGTGACCTCGCTTGGCGTCGGCAAGGCCGATAATTGGGCGGCGCTGACCTCGGGCAAGTCGGGCATCCACCCGATTACCCGTTTTCCGGTCGATCATCTCAACACCCGCATCTCCGGCATGGTCGACTTCCTGCCGTCGAGCTCGAAGGGCTCCAGCCATCTCACCTATGAACTGGCGGAAACCGCCGCGCGTGAGGCCGTGGCCGAGTCCGGCCTCGATTCCGGTGATTTTGGTGGTCCTCTCTTCCTCGCTTCACCGCCGGTCGAACTCGACTGGCACGACCGCTTCGCGCTCTACAATTCCAATGATTTGGACTCCGGCGGCGAACGGCTGCTGCGGGTGGCGCGCGGATTGAAAGAACTCGACTTTTTCGAGACCACGCAGTTCGGCTCGATCGCCGGCCGGCTTGCCGACCGTTTCGGCACCCGCGGGCTGCCGATCACGCTGTCGACCGCCTGCGCTTCCGGCGCCACCGCCATCC
>NZ_RZQI01000851.1:0-2541 GCF_003998335.1 Mesorhizobium sp. M7A.F.Ca.CA.002.05.1.1
GTTGCGGCGCGGCTCGCTGGCCGGATCGGCGCCGGTGTAATGAAAGCCGGCAATGCCGCGCGTCTGATGGCAACCGGTGCAACTCATCTCGTTGAGCCGCAATTTGAAGCCGGCCGCCGACTTGATGGTGGCGAGCGTATTGCCCCTGGCGACGTAGTCCTTCAGCGCCTTGTCGATGTCGGCGTCGTCGACCAGCCCGTAGACGATGTTGTTCTGCGACCGGCTGAGGCCGCCGGGTGCGACGGAGACGGCGCTCCTGGCCAGGAATTTTTCATCGATGACCAGCCGGCCGTGATCCAGATCGTAGACGTTGCGGTCGGTGAGCAGCCATCTGGCAAAGGACGGCTTGTCGGCCAGCACGGTGGCGCGGTCGATCTGGTTTTCCATCTTCGCTTCATAGAAGCTGGACGTCGCCGGATCCCATTTGAAGATCTTCAGGAGGTATTCGGCATGACCGCCGAAATCGCGCCGCGTCGAGGCAGACAGGCGCAGCACCTGCATGTTGAGTTCGAGTCGCATGATCTGCGACGAATTGAGCATGGCGCCCGACAGCGGCCCCTCGTCGGAGCGCAGCCAGGCGGCAAGCTGGTCGGGCGGCAGGTCCTTTTTTCCGGCTGCCAGCCAGCGCTGGGCAATATCGGCGCAGGACACATCGGTGGCGCCTGGCAGGTCCTTGGAGGCGCGCGCTTGTGCCTGCCTGGGTTTGGCGTTGAACACCAGGCTCATGGTCAACGGCAGCCGCGAGGAAATGCGCTGGCCCGCCTTTCCCTTCACCGGCTTTTCAGCGATCGAATAGTGGAAGCGGTAGATCAGCCGGATCTCGCCGCATTCGGTGTGGCCGAGATAGCCGCGGTCCATGCGGTTGACAACGCCGGTGAGGTCCAGCGTCGAGCCGTCGTCGTCGATGTATTTCGGATTGAATTTCTGGCTGGTGTCCTTCGATCTGGCCATGTCGGCGACATAGGGGTCCGGACTGGTCTTCGGCTCGTCGGCGATCTGCTGCTTGACTGTGTCGCGCACCGTCGCCAAAGCCGGTACCGAGAACAGACCGCGATTGTCGACCTCGCGGGTCAGGCCGAGCGCTGGCCCCAGCAGGCGGCTGATCGACAGTCCGCCGCGTTCCAATGCCTGCAAAGTGGCGGGGTCGGTGACGGCAACGCTGGAATCGAGCGTCACCGCGCCGGCTACCGGCGTGCCGAGGCAAAACAACGCCGCAATCAGCGACAGGAACGAACCGATCGTCTTCAAGCCCAATACATCCCCCATCCACGAGCAATGCTACAGGCCTTGCGCACTCTCGGCCAGAGCGGTGAGGCCGTCATGCCAGAACCGCCGCGGTCTGGAAAAATGCTGTGACTTGGAGCAACCATTGAGATAGTTGTTTGTTGGGTTGAGCCCCGCAACAACGGGGAAGTTTGCAGCGCGAGGAGTTGCCATGCTCTGGAGAGGCCGTCGTCAGAGTGACAATATCGAGGACGACCGCAGCGGCGGTGGCGGGCTCGGCGGCGGCGGTGGCCAGTTCCGCATTCCGATCGGCGGCCGCACCGGTGGCGGCGGCAGCATCTTCCTCGTCATCCTGGTGGTGCTGGCCGGATGGTATTTCGGCTTCGATCCGTCGACGATCCTGGGTGGCGGCGGCGGACTGGCGCCGGGCGGCGGCGGCCAGATTACCGAGGACAGCGGCTCTGCTACGCCCGCCAATGATGAGATGAAGCAGTTCGTGGCGACCGTGCTGGCCGAGACCGAGGACACGTGGACCGGGATCTTCAAATCGCAGGGGCTGACATATGAGGACCCGAAGCTGGTGCTGTTCAGCGGCCAAATCCGTTCGGCCTGCGGCTCGGCATCGTCGGCCGCCGGGCCGTTCTATTGTCCGGGCGACCACAAGGTCTATCTCGATACAACCTTCTTCCAGCAACTCGACCAACAGTTCGGCGCCTCTGGCGACTTCGCCCAAGCCTATGTGATCGCGCACGAGGTAGGCCACCACGTGCAGAACTTGACGGGCATTATGTCCAAGTTCAACCAGATGCGGCAAGGCATGGACCAGGCGGAGGCCAACCAGATGTCGGTGCGCATCGAGCTGCAAGCCGACTGCTTCGCCGGCGTGTGGGCGCATTTCACCGGGCAGAAGGGCATCTTGGAGCAGGGCGATTTCGAAGAGGCGCTCAATGCTGCCCAAAAGATCGGCGACGACACGCTGCAGAAGAAGACGCAGGGCTATGTCGTACCGGAAAGCTTCAACCACGGCACCTCGCAGCAGCGGCAGACCTGGCTGGCGCGTGGTTACAAGAGCGGCAAGCTGTCGGATTGCAACACGCTGAGTGGGCCGATCTGACCAGACCGTTTTCAAGCTTCACCTGCCGGCGATGTTGTCGTCAGGGGGTGTCAGGATGACCAGATTCGGCCTGTTCCCGCATTGTTCCTTGCCGCGAGCTCGCCTATAAGCTGCGTCCGCCTGCGCCTGAGGGCGAGCAGAGGAGCTTGACCCAGCATGATCGACCCCAAAACCGCCAGACGGGGCCTTGCGCTCGTCTTCAC
>NZ_RZQI01000852.1:0-2539 GCF_003998335.1 Mesorhizobium sp. M7A.F.Ca.CA.002.05.1.1
CCGGCGGTTCGGCGGGTGCGGGGTGCTCACCGCTTCTTCCGAAAATATAATACGCGACAACCGCCAGAATAACGACGACCAGCGCAATCAGCCAGCCACTACCGCCGCCACCGCTCTGCTTGATGGTGGTGTTGGTGGTGTTGGGATTGAACGGGTCGTTTGGATTCGGTGCGTTCGCCATAAAAGTGTCCTCCGTGGATGAAAAATATCAATCAACACCATATAACGCGCAATCATTGAACTGGTTTCACGCTAGGGTTGGAAAACGCCAAAAACAAGGACAATCCCGCCGTTCCGGCGCCGGAATGGCGTCGTTTCGCCATGCAACGCGCCAAGTTGGTGCCTATTATGATCTTTTCGGAGGATTTTGCCGTGACGAATCCCCTGGCAGAGTTTGTCCCGAATCACTGCACTGCCCTCGCCGGAGCCCAGTTCGCCGACCGCTATGTGCTGGTCACCCAGGGTCTTTCTTTAACGGCACTCGGCGCGGCGGAACGCGCCCTGGGGCGAACGCCGCCCTGGGTCGGCAGGCTCATGGCGCTGCGCAACCTTGCCGTCAAGCCGTTCCGGCTGAAGACGGGCCTGGAAGCTGCGGTGTTGCCGTCAGGCCGGATCGGGATATTTCCGCTCATCAGCCAGTTTCCCGGCAAGGTTGTGCTTGGCCTCGACGACCGTCATCTCGATTTCCGTGTCCTGGTCGAAGTCAGGGATCTCGGCATGGGCCGGCAAGAGGTGGCCGCGACGACGATCGTCAAGACGCACAATTGGCTCGGGCGCGCCTATCTTGCGATCATCATGCCGTTTCACCGGATCATCGTTCCGGCGATGCTGGCCCAGATCCTGGCGAAGTAAACTGAAGTAGCTAAAGTCCAACAGGCGTGACGGTGTAACCGGCCTTGCGGAAGTCCTCGACGAGGCCTTCGGGGCCGGGAAGGTGGAGGGCGCCGACCGCCATGAAGACGTTGCCCCTAGCAAGGATCGGTTCGGCATGCTCGACCATCACCTTGTTGCGGCTGGTGATCATGGTTTCCTCGAACGCCGCATAGCCCGCGGGGTCGTCCGTGCCCTCCGGCATGGCCACGCGAAACAGCGGCCAGAACATTCCGGTGTCGCCGCGCTGGTAGAGCACGATCATGGTTTCGTTGATGTCGTTGATCTTATCGCCGAGCTTCAGCGTGTCGACGAGGCCCTTCATGTGAAACGCCAGCGGCAGCGAGGCCATGGCGCGCAACTGGCTTTCAGCAGTCTCCAATCCTTCCACCGGCTTGCCGGAAGCCTTTGCACCTTCCGCCAGCCTGACATCGAGCACCGGGGCGCCGCCTGACTGGCGGGCGAGTTCGCAGGCCGGCAGTGCCATCATGGCCGAGAGCATCCACGGCTTCATCTTGGCAACCGTTGCCGGAGGAATGCCGCGTGCGTCGAGCGCGGCGTTCATGGCCGCCGCATCGTCGGGCGACAGCAGCGACGCCAGCGTCGTCGAATCAGTGAACATCATCAGGTCCGGCTCCTTGAGCATCGCGACCATCATCTTCTGCTTGTCGAGCACGTCCGTGGTTTCGATGATGATGGTGCCGGCGGCGTCATAGGCTTTCTGCGCGTCGGGAGGCAGCGTGGTGACGCGCGGGTCGGTCATATGCATGGTGCCGAACAGGAAGGACGGCTTCTCGCCGGGCTTTTCCAGCTTCCACAACAGGCCCTTGCCGTTCGGTGTCGCGGCGGCTTCCGCTTCGATCTTGCGGTAGGTCGCCGGATCGTTCTTCTGCAAGGCCGACAGCATGTCGGCGCCGGTGCAGGTCGGGATTTCGGCATGCGCCTTGCCGGCCGCGAACAGCAGTACGGCGAGAAACGACAGGAAGAACAGAACGTTGAGCGCGACGAGCAGCTTCAGCGACACGGAAGCTGCACGGTCGGCGATGGCGATGACGCGTTTCATGATCCCATTCCTAGAACCGAAAAGCGGCAAAACGGTTAATTGGTACTGCGAAATTGTCTTCGACCGGCTATCGCCCTCAGCGGACGTCGATGGTGCTCATGACTCAATGATTAGCGGAAACGCCCATTTCTTCGTCATCCATGGGCGGAGCAAGGAGCGTAGCGACGCGGCGCAGACCCGAGGATCCATGCCGGGACTCTGGAACGCTGCAACAGTGCAGAATTCCGCTCCGCAGCACTCCATGGCAAAGGTCGCGGCATGGATCCCAGGGTCTCCGCGACGGAGCTTCGCTCCTGCTTCGCCCAGGGATGACGACGTTGGGGAGGCTTTCGGCCAATGGTGAACGTTTGGCCACCGATACTATGCGACGCTACTGGCGTTCATGCCCGTGGATGGGCTGATTCGTAAATCTCGAGCAGCCTCGCGGTGTCGACGCCGGTGTAGATCTGCGTCGTCGACAGACTGGCGTGGCCGAGCAGTTCCTGGATGGTGCGCAAATCGCCGCCGCGGCCGAGCAGATGCGTAGCGAAGGAATGGCGCAGCGCATGCGGCGTCGCGGTATCGGGCAGGTTGAGCGCCGAGCGCAGCTTGGCCATGTCGCGCTGG
>NZ_RZQI01000853.1:0-2539 GCF_003998335.1 Mesorhizobium sp. M7A.F.Ca.CA.002.05.1.1
GGACTGGCTGACGTAGAAATGGCCGGCGCCGAAGGTCATGACACCAGGGATGAGCGGCTTGATCGCCTCGGAGACAAAGGCCTGCAGCACATGGCTTTCGATAGGCAGGCGCAGGCCGGCCATCGCCGCGACGCGCGACGAACTTCCGGCGACCGCCATGCCGACCTTGCCGGCACCGATCTTGCCGCGCGATGTCTCGACGCCGGTCACCTTGCCATTGGCGTCCCTGACGAAGCCGGTGACTTCGCAATTCTGGATGATGTCGACGCCGAGTTCGCTCGCCGCATGGGCATAGCCCCAGACCACCGCATCGTGCCGCGCCGTGCCGCCGCGCCGCTGCAAGAGCCCGCCTTGCACGGGAAAGCGCGCATTGTCGAAGTTCAGGAACGGGATCATCTTCTTGACGGCAGCGAGGTCGAGCAGTTCGGCGTCGATGCCGTTGATGCGCATGGTGTTGCCGCGCCGCGCATAAGCGTCGCGCTGTGCGTCGGAGTGGTAGAGGTTGATGACGCCGCGCTGGCTGACCATCGCATTGTAGTTGAGGTCCTGCTCCATCCGCTCCCACAGCTTCATCGACAATTCGTAGAAGCCGGTGTTGCCGGGCAGGCCGTAATTGGAGCGGATGATGGTGGTGTTGCGGCCGGCATTGCCGGAGCCGATCCAGCCTTTTTCGAGTACGGCGACATTCTTGATGCCGTACTCGCTGGCGAGAAACCAGGCGGTGGCAAGCCCGTGGCCGCCGCCGCCGATGATCACCACGTCGTAGCGATCCTTCGGCGTGGCGTCGCGCCAGGTGCGTTGCCAGTTCTTGTGGCCGGACAGGGCGGCGCGGGCGAGCGAAAAGATCGAATATTTCATCAGTTCATTCCGAGGTCGCTCGCGTCACGTTGGTGGTCAGATATCCAGCGTGTGGTCGCGCTCCCATTGCGTGAAGTGCGAAGCATAGGAATTCCATTCCTGGTGCTTCAGCTTTAGGTAGGCCGACGAGAATTCCTCACCCAGCGCCGCCTTGAGCGATTTGTCCTTGTCGAACTCGCGCAACGCGTCGAGCAGGTTGAGCGGCAGTTTTGGCGCGCCCTTCACCGTGTGCCCATGCTGGTACATGTCGATGTCGTAGCGCTTGCCGGGATCTGCCTTGGAGCGGATGCCGTCGAGGCCGGCGGCGATGATAACCGCCTGCAGCAGATAGGGGTTGGCCGCCCCATCCGGCAGTCGCAGTTCGAAGCGGCCCGGGCCGGGCACGCGCACCATGTGGGTGCGGTTGTTGCCGGTCCAGGTCACTGTATTCGGCGCCCAGGTCGCGCCCGAAATGGTGCGCGGCGCGTTGATGCGTTTGTAGGAATTGACCGTCGGGTTGGTGATCGCGGCCAGCGCCGAGGCATGCTTCATGATGCCGCCGAGGAAATTCCGGCCCTTGGCCGACAGGCCGAGCTCCATCGATTTGTCGGCGAAAACGTTGGTCTTGCCCGATTTATCCCAGACCGAGATATGGGCATGGCAGCCATTGCCGGTCAGGCCCTGGAACGGTTTGGGCATGAACGTCGCGCGCAGGCCATGCTTCTCGGCGATCGACTTGACCATGAACTTGAAGAAGGAATGCTTGTCCGCGGTCGCCAGCGCGTCGTCGAAGGCCCAGTTCATCTCGAATTGGCCGTTGGCATCCTCGTGGTCGTTCTGGTAGGCGCCCCAGCCGAGCGCCAGCATGTGGTCGCAGATCTCGGCGATGACGTCATAGCGACGCATCACCGCTTGCTGGTCGTAGCAGGGCTTTGAGGCCGTGTCGTATTCGTCGGAAATCGTCTTGCCGTCGGGCGAGATCAGGAAGAACTCGGCCTCGACGCCGGTCTTGACGTGCATGCCGTCGCTGGCGGCTTCCGCGATCAGCCGCTTCAGCGTGTTGCGCGGCGCCTGGTCGACCTCCTTGTCGTCCATGATGCAGTTGGCCGCGACCCAGGCGACTTCCGGCTTCCACGGCAGCTGGATCACCGAATCCGGATCCGGCACCGCCAGCATGTCGGGATGTGCCGGCGTCAGGTCCAGCCAGGTGGCGAACCCGGCAAAGCCGGCGCCATCCTTCTGCATGTCGGCGATCGCCTGTGCCGGCACCAGCTTGGCACGCTGGCCACTGAACAGGTCAGTGTAGGAAATCATGAAATATTTGACGTTTTTCGCCCTTGCGAATTCTGCAAGATCAGTTGCCACGATAGTTCCCCATTTTTATCGATTGTTGTTCCCGAGTATGCGGGAGTCGGCCCTTCGTTGATTAGAAGCCGTTCTTCCCCGGTATCCAGTTGGTGCCGGCCAGCGGCACGCCGGCCATGGCGGCTGCCTCGATCGTCAGCGCGACGAGGTCCTCGGGTTCGAGATTGTGCAGGCTGTTCTTGCCGCAGGCACGCGCGATGGTCTGCGCTTCCAGCGTCATCACCTTGAGGTAGTTCGCCAGCCGGCGCCCGGCAGCCACCGGGTCGACCCGCTTCATCAATTCGGGGTCCTGCGTGGTGATGCCGGCGGGGTCGCGCCCCTCGTGCCAGTCGTCATA
>NZ_RZQI01000854.1:0-2531 GCF_003998335.1 Mesorhizobium sp. M7A.F.Ca.CA.002.05.1.1
AATGAAGGATGACGTCGCCCGGCCTGATATAGGCGAGCAGCGTGGTGGCGATCGCCGACATGCCGGATGAAAACAGGATGCAGGCATCCGCCCCCTCATAGATCGCCAGCCGGTCCTCGACGATCTCGCTGTTGGGATGGTTGAAGCGCGAATAGACCAGGCCCGACGCCGTGCCGCTCGGCGGCTCCTTGCGGCCGGAGGTGTAGTCGAAGAAGTCGCGTCCTTCTTCCGCCGACTTGAACACGAAGGTCGAGGTCAGGAACACCGGCGGCTTGACCGCGCCCTCCGAAAGTTGCGGATCGAAGCCATAGCTCAGCATCAGCGTCTCCGGGTGGAGCTTGTGGTTGCCGATATGGGTTTTCGACGGGCGTGGCGCGGTCATGAGCTTTCCTGCCTGTTCGAGTGACATAGTGAACGGCAATTTATGCGATCCCGTTCCGCCAGTCCTTGCTATTTTTGGGCTCTCATGGCTGCATTCCCGCAACAAATTGCCCGGAGAGACGGAAAGTGCAGCAGAAGATAGCCGATGATTTCGACCGCAGGATCCTGCGCGAACTGCAGGCCGACGCCCGCATCACCAACAATGAGCTTGCCGAGCGGATCGGCCTGTCGCCGTCGCCCTGCCTGAGACGGGTGCGGCGGTTGGAGGAGACCGGCGTCATCAGGGGCTACACCACCCTGGTCGATCCCTCAGCCTTCGGCTGGAGCATGGTCGCCATCGCCACCATCCGGCTCAGCCGCCAGAACGAGGACGAGATCGTCATGTTCGAGGACGCGATCCGCGGCTGGGACGAGGTGCTGGAATGCCACCTCGTCACCGGTTCGCGCGACTATGTGCTGAAAGTAGTGACG
This sequence comes from Mesorhizobium sp. M7A.F.Ca.CA.002.05.1.1, assembly GCF_003998335.1. NCBI lineage: Bacteria > Pseudomonadati > Pseudomonadota > Alphaproteobacteria > Hyphomicrobiales > Phyllobacteriaceae > Mesorhizobium > Mesorhizobium sp. M7A.F.Ca.CA.002.05.1.1. Next base: position 853 of record NZ_RZQI01000854.1, read on the forward strand.
GGAAGCCTCGAACAATACGAGCGCTTCATCAAGGAAAAGATCGCGCGGCTGAAATGCGTCGCCTCGATCGAGACCAGCTTCGTCATGAACACCATAAAGGAACGGCGCCTCTAGCATTTCTGCCGGAGGCGCCGTGTTGAAATATCTAGACGTTACCGAATAGGCTTACTTGACCGCCTTGTCCGTGATGGCGGTGGTGTAGGCGCCGGTCGGCTCCTTGGTGATGATCTTCTGGTCGAGCAACGCCTTGGCGGTGCGCTCGTAGGTCGCCGGGTCGAGCTTGCCGTCGGCATTGTCGATCAGCTTGGCGACTTCGCTCATCATGCGCTTCTGGTGGTTCTCGTCCTGGCCGCCGCCGTCCATGACGATGCCAGCGGCTTCGTCATTGTTGTCGATGGCGTATTTCCAGCCCTTCATCGAGGCGCGCACGAAACGCACCATCTTGTCTTCGAAGGCCGGGTCCTTGAGCTTGTCTTCGGACGCATAGAGCCCGTCCTCAAGCAGGTCGTTGCCCATGGCCGAGTAGTTGAACACGGTCAGCTGTTCCGGCTTGTAGCCGGCGTCGATCAACTGCCAGTACTCGTTGTAGGTCATGACCGAGATGCAATCCGCCTGCTTCTGGATCAGCGGCTGCACGTCGAAGCTCTGCTTCAAGACGGTGACGCCGTCCGGGCCGCCGTCTGTCTTGAGGCCGAGCTTGTTCATCCAGGCGTAGAACGGATACTCGTTGCCGAAGAACCAGACGCCTAGTGTGTGACCCTTGAAGTCGGCTTCGGTCTTGATCGGGCCGTCCTTCGGGCAGACCAGCTCCATGCCTGCCTTCTTGAACGGCTGGGCGATGTTGACCAGCGGCACACCCTTTTCGCGGGCGGCCAGCGCACCGCCCATCCAGTCGACGATGACATCGGCGCCGCCGCCGGCGATCACCTGCTCGGGCGCGATATCGGGACCGCCCGGCTTGATGTCGACGTCGAGACCTTCGGCCTCATAGAAACCCTTTGCCTTGGCGACATAGTAGCCGGCAAACTGAGCCTGCGTGACCCATTTCAGCTGCAACGTCACCTTGTCGGCGGCCATTGCCTGGAACGCGGCGAGCGACATCGCGCCGGCCAGAACGGGAATAATCAGTCTTTTCATTTTTTTACCCTCTGAAGTTAGTGCCCTAAACCCACCGCCCCTATCCACCACGGACAGAGGGATGCCAAAACGTGACGGCTCTTTCGACAAGAGCGACCACGCCATAAAAGACCGAACCCGCAAGTGCTGCAACTGCGATTTCGGCCCAGACCATGTCGATGTTCATCCGCCCGACCTCGGTCGAGACGCGGAAGCCCATGCCGACGACGGGCGTGCCGAAGAACTCGGCGACGATGGCGCCGATCAGCGCCAGCGTCGAGTTGATCTTCAGCGCGTTGAAGATGAAGGGAGCAGCGGCCGGCAGCCTGAGCTTCAGCAGCGTCGGCCAGTAGCCCGACGCATAGGTGCGCATCAGGTCGCGCTCCATATGGCCGGAGGCGGCCAGACCGGCGACCGTGTTCACCAGCATCGGGAAGAAAGTCATGATGATGACAACAGCCGCCTTGGACTGCCAGTCGAAGCCGAACCACATCACCATGATCGGGGCGACGCCAATGATCGGCAGCGCCGAGACCATGCTGCCGATAGGCAAGAGGCCGCGC
>NZ_RZQI01000855.1:0-2526 GCF_003998335.1 Mesorhizobium sp. M7A.F.Ca.CA.002.05.1.1
GCCCAAGGGCCTAAACGGAAACCGGCGGGCTGAACGCCCGAACCTCGCTGGTGGCGACCAGGCGCTGCAACGAGCCGGGTGCGGCGCCGCCGATCCAGCCGAGCACGGAGCGGGCGAGATCGGAGCCGGCCAGGCGGAAGTTCTCGTTGACGACGAGCAATTCCGGCCGGAACAGATGCAACAGGTCCGACGACTGCTTGGACACGACATCGACGTCGCGGCCAAGCTTGAGGCCGGCATCCTCGATGCCGGCGACGATCGCCAGTGTCGCGGCGGCAGCGCTGCTGACGAAGCCGTCCGGCCTGTTCTCGCGGCGCATCACCTGCGCGGTCCTGGTCCTGATCTGCTCGATCGTGTGATCGATGGAAACGGTGTTGAACGGAATTTCGCTGGCTCCGACCTCGCTCAGCGCATCGGCAAAGCCGTTCAGCGTGTGGCCATAATAGGTCAGCCCGGGCGGCGGCGACAGAAGCGCCAGCTTGTGCCTGCCCATGCTCGCCAGGCGGCGCACGGCCTCCATCGCGAAAACATGGTTGTCGAAGTCATGGTAGGGATGGACGAGGCCCATGTCGGTGCGGCCATGCGTGGCAAAGGGCATGCCGTGCTCGAGCATGTAGCGGGCGCGCGGATCGTTCGGTTGGGTGCGCGAAATGATGACGCCGTCGGCCGAGCCGGTCTCGACGAGATAGCGGATCGGCTCCATCGGATCCTGCGAGCGGGAATAGGGCGTGACGATCAGGTGATAGGGCGTTTCGGCGAGCACTTCCGAAACGCCGTAGATGATGTCCGAGACAAAGCTCATGATCTCGCGGTCAGTGTTGAGCACGAGGCTGATGACATTGGTCCTGCCGGTGCGCAGACGCACGCCGGCGCGGTTCGGCCGGTAGCCGATCTGCTTGGCGACGAGCTGGACGCGGCGCCTGGTTTCGGCGCCGATTTCCGGGGCATCCTTCAAGGCGCGTGACACGGTGGTGACGCCGAGCCCGGTCATGAAGGCAAGCGTCTTCAACGTCGGCCGTCCCTGTGCCGAGGTCTCCCCGCTCTTGTCCGTACGCTGTCTGTCCATTCGTCCCGCCCGTCAGGCGCATAGCAGCCGCGAGCCATGTCGGCAATCGCCGTCATGGCGATACGATATGCGTTCCAGCCCCGGTAAAGTCTCAATATACTGAAACGTTACAGATTGCCATATCGAGTTACATGTCCCTCGCCCACGAGGTGGATGGTTCTTTTGCGAAACGCTTGGGATTCCAGGAGAAATTGCCTCTGCCGCCGCCTTTTTGCCCGTATCAGGCGGCATTTCGGTGTTTGCGCCGCAGCAAACCATGCTGCAGTGCATGAGAAGCGCGATCATCCATGCGAATTTGTTCGCAGCCCGAAAAAATATCGAGGGTGCTTCGTTGATGGGTTGCACAGCCCGCGCAATTGCCGTATCGAAAATCTGTAACGTTTCAGATTCTGGGAGGAGCCGAAATGCGATACAGATTTTTGACCGCTGCGCTGGCAGCGACGGCCGGGTTGCAGTTTGCCGGCCATGCGGCCGCGACGGACCTGGAAGTCACCCATTGGTGGACGTCGGGCGGCGAGGCGGCGGCGGTTGCGGAACTTGCCAAGGCATTCGATGCGACCGGCAACCACTGGGTGGACGGCGCCATTGCCGGCTCCGGCGGCACGGCGCGGCCAATCATGATCAGCCGCATCACCGGTGGCGATCCGATGGGCGCCACGCAATTCAACCATGGCCGGCAGGCGGAAGAGTTGGTGCAGGCCGGCCTGATGCGCGACCTCACCGATGTCGCCACCAGGGGCAAGTGGACTGATGTCGTCCGGCCGAAGAGCCTGCTCGACGGCTGCACCATCGACGGCAAGATTTATTGCGTGCCCGTCAACATCCATTCCTGGCAGTGGTTGTGGCTGTCCAACGAGGCCTTCGAGAAGGCCGGCGTGCCGTTGCCGAAGGACTGGAATGAATTCGTGGCGGCAGCGCCGGCGCTGGAAAAGGCCGGCATCATCCCGCTCGCCGTCGGCGGACAGGCCTGGCAATCCTCCGGTGCCTTCGACGTCCTGCTTGCGGCTGTGGGCGGCACGGACACGTTCCTCAAGGTCTACAAGGACAAGGATGCCAAGTTCGCCGCCGGGCCCGAAGTCGCCAAGGTCTTCAAGGCCGCGGACGATGCCCGCAAGATGGCGAAGAACACCAATGTGCAGGACTGGAACCAGGCGACCAACCTGGTCATCACCGGCAAGGCCGCTGGCCAGATCATGGGCGACTGGGCACAGGGCGAGTTTCAGGTTGCCGGCAAGACCGCGGGCAAGGATTACACCTGCCTGCCAGGCCTTGGGCTGAACGAGGTGATAGCCACTGGCGGTGACGCCTTCTACTTCCCGCTGCTCAAGGATGCCGACAAGAGCAAGGCGCAGGAGGTGCTGGCCGAGACGCTGCTCGATCCCAAGACGCAGGTTGCCTTCAATCTGAAGAAGGGATCCCTGCCGGTGCGCGGCGACGTCGATCTCAATGCGGCCAACGAC
>NZ_RZQI01000856.1:0-2524 GCF_003998335.1 Mesorhizobium sp. M7A.F.Ca.CA.002.05.1.1
GGCCACCTGGATGCGGGCCAGCGACACGACGGTGAAGCTCTTGGCGAAGATGTTATTGAAGCCACGCTTCGGCAGGCGCCGGTAGAGCGGCATCTGGCCACCCTCGAAGCCGTTGATGGCGACGCCGGAGCGCGCCTTCTGGCCCTTGACGCCGCGACCGCCGGTCTTGCCGGAGCCGGAGCCGATACCACGGCCGAGACGCTTCTTGGAGTGCGTCGCGCCGTCCTTGTCACGCAGATCGTTGAGTTTCATCTGAGTTCTCCTGCGCTCTGGCTCAGCCCTCGTCCACGACGCGGACGAGATGCTGGACGGCAGCGATCATGCCGCGCACGGAGGGCGTATCTTCCAGCGTGCGCTGCTTGTGCATCTTGTTGAGGCCGAGGCCGACCAGCGTCGCGCGCTGCTCCTTCGGACGGCGGATCGGCGAACCAATCTGCTCAACGGTGATGGTCTTGGTTGCTTTCTTGGCCATGGTCAAAATCCCTGGTCAGATCGACTATTCTTCAGCCGCAACGGCGGTGCCGCGGCGGGCCTGAAGGGTCGAATACTTGATGCCGCGAGCAGCAGCCACATCCTTGGGATGCATCTGGCTCTTCAGCGCGTCGAAGGTGGCGCGAACCATGTTGTAGGGGTTCGACGAACCCATCGACTTGGCGACCACGTCATGCATGCCGAGCGTCTCGAAGACAGCGCGCATCGGGCCACCGGCGATGATGCCGGTACCTTGCTTGGCGGCGCGCAGCAGCACGCGTCCAGCACCCCAGCGTCCTTCGACGTCGTGATGCAGCGTACGGCCCGAGCGCAGCGGCACGAAGATCATGTCGCGCTTGGCCGATTCAGTTGCCTTGCGGATGGCTTCCGGCACTTCGCGCGCCTTGCCGTGACCAAAGCCGACGCGGCCCTTCTGGTCGCCGACGACGACGAGTGCTGCAAAACCGAAGCGACGGCCGCCCTTGACGACCTTGGCGACGCGGTTGATGTGGACGAGCTTGTCCACCATGCCGTCATCGCGTTCTTCACGATCGCGGCCGCGGCCGCCATCCCTACGTTCCTGTGCCATATCCTGTTCCTTGTTTTTTTCCGGAAGCACGGTTGCTGATAAGATCCGGTGCCTCGCCCCGAATAAATCGGGAAACGGTCACCGGGGGCGAAATCAATTCCTTCGCATAATCCCTATCCGAAAAGTCTGCAACTTTTCGGGACTATGCTTAGAAGCTCAAGCCGCCTTCGCGGGCAGCCTCGGCGAGCGCCTTGACGCGGCCGTGATAGATGTAGGCACCGCGGTCGAAAACGACTTCCTTGACGCCGGCCTTGGTGGCGCGCTCGGCGATCAGCTTGCCGATCGCGGCGGCGGCGGCGGTGTCGGCGCCGGTCTTGAGCGAACCCTTGAGGTCCTTCTCGAGCGTCGAAGCGGCAGCGATGGTGTGGCCCTTGGCGTCGTCGATGACCTGCACGTAGATGTTCTTCGACGTGCGGTGGACCGACAGACGCGGACGCTCGCCGGCGACCTTCTTGATCTGACGACGGACGCGCTGCGCGCGGCGCTGCGTGGATTCCTTGGTACCCATGATGGTCTTCCTTGCCTTCAAAAAACGGGGGCCGCCATATGCGGTAGGCGAAAGCGCCTCCCGCGACCGCTCCCCGCGGCGTTACACTTTTTGGCTTGGCCTCAACTTCCCGAGGCCAGGCCCGCTACTTCTTCTTGCCTTCCTTGCGGACGATCTTCTCGCCGGCATAGCGGACGCCCTTGCCCTTGTAGGGCTCGGGACCGCGATACTCGCGGATCTCGGCCGCAACCTGGCCGACTTGCTGCTTGTCGATGCCGGCCACGGTGATTTCGGTCGGCTTCGGCACGGTAATGGTGATGCCGGCCGGCGTCTCATAGACGACGTCATGGCTGAAGCCAAGCGCCAGCTGCAGGTTCTTGCCCTGAAGTGCCGCGCGATAGCCGACGCCGGTGATCTCGAGCTTCTTCTCGAAACCGTCCTTGACGCCCTGCAGGATGTTGACGATCTGCGTGCGCGACATGCCCCACTTGGAGCGGGCGGTCTTGGTCTGGTCGCGCGGCTGGACAGCGATCTCGCTGCCTTCCATCTTGACCAGCACTTCGTCGTTCACCACGAACTTCAGCTCACCCTTGGGGCCCTTCGCCGTCACGGTCTGGCCGTTGACGGTCGCGGTCACGCCCTGCGGCAGCGAAACGGGTTTCTTTCCAATACGAGACATTTTGTTGTCCTCGTCACTTCTCTTGTTTCAGGTCTCTGTCTTCGGGAACGATCCGAAGACCGGATTCCACTTTGCGGTCAACTGCCAGATCAGAAGATCTGGCAGAGGATCTCACCGCCGACGTTCTGTTCACGTGCTTCATGGTCGGCCATCACGCCCTTCGGTGTCGAAAGGATGGCGATGCCGAGGCCGTTGGCGACCTGCGGAATCGACTTGGCCGAAACATAGACGCGGCGGCCTGGCTTCGAGACGCGGGCGATTTCGCGCACGACCGGCGCGCCGTCGAAATACTTCAGCT
>NZ_RZQI01000857.1:0-2520 GCF_003998335.1 Mesorhizobium sp. M7A.F.Ca.CA.002.05.1.1
GCTCAATCCCGAGCATGGCAAGCGCTATCCGCACGAACTGTCAGGCGGCCAGCGCCAGCGTGTCGTCATCGCCCGGGCGCTTGCGCTGAACCCGCAAGTGGTGATCCTCGACGAACCGGTTTCGGCGCTCGATGTTTCGGTGCAGGCTGGCGTGCTCAATTTGCTCAGGGATATCCAGCAGTCTTTCGGCACATCCTATCTGTTCATCGCACATGATCTTTCGGTCGTGCGCCACATCTCGCACCAGGTCGCGGTGATGTATCTCGGCAAGATCGTAGAGATCGCACCCGCGGCCGAACTCTATTCGAGGGCGCTGCATCCCTACACGCAGGCGCTGCTGTCGGCGGTGCCGCTCGCCAATCCCGAGAAGGAGCGCAAGCGCGAGCGCATCGTACTGACCGGTGACGTGCCGAGCCCGCTCAACCCACCATCCGGCTGCCGCTTCCGCACGCGCTGCTTCAAGGCGCAGGCGATCTGCGCTGCCGTCGAACCGCCGCTCGATCCGGCTGGCGGTTCGCATCGCGTCGCCTGTCATTTTCCGGAGCCGGTCAACACGTTCAAGACTGTGTGATTGGCCTGCCGAATTCACCCGAAGGAATCTTGATCGTGACTGAGGACCATTCCGAGAATGCCGGTACGGCAGGATCCGCGCGCCTGCCGCTCGAAGGCATCAAGGTTCTCGATCTTTCCCGCGTGCTCGCCGGTCCTTGGGCAACGATGAGCCTTGCCGATCTCGGCGCCGAGGTCTGGAAGATCGAGAACATAGATGGCGGCGACGACACCAGGGCGTGGTCGGTGCCGAGCTACAAGGGTGTCTCGACCTACTATCTCTGCGCCAATCGCGGCAAGCAGAGCATCGCGCTCGACATGAAAAGCCCGCAGGGGCTGGCCATCGTGCGCGAACTGGCGGCGAAGGCCGACATCGTCGTCGAGAATTTCCGCTCCGGCACCGCCGACCGCCTCGGCGTCGGTTTCAAGGAACTCAGCGCGCCAAACCCGCGGCTGATCTACTGCTCGATCTCCGGCTATGGTCAGACCGGGCCCGATGCCGGACGGCCCGGCTATGATTTCGTCATGCAGGCCGAAAGCGGCCTGATGGCCATCACTGGCGAGAGCAATGGCGAGCCGATGCGCGTCGGCGTCGCCATCACCGTCATCGTCTGCGGCATGGTCTCGACGCAGTCGATCCTGGCAGCGCTTTACGAGCGCGCGACGACCGGCAAGGGCCAGTTCCTCGACCTGTCGCTGATCGACTGCGCGCTCAGCCTGCTGATCAATATCGGCAGCGGTTACCTCAACACCGGCCGCGAGGTCGCCCGCTACGGCAATGCGCATCCGACGGTTGTCCCCTATCAGATATTCGAGGCCTCCGATGGCGGCTTCGCGCTGGCCGTCGGCAATGACCGCCAGTTCGCGGCGCTGTGCGAGAAGGTCCTTGATCTGCCACATCTGGCTGGGGATGCGCGCTTCATCAAGGCAGGCGCGCGTGCCACCAACCGCGAGGCTTTGATCCCCGAATTGGCGGCTGCCTTCAAGACGCGGACGCGCGACCACTGGATGGCAACCTGCGCCGCCGCCAGCGTGCCGGCCGGCACCGTAAAATCGATACCGGAAGTCTTCGACAGTCCCAATGTGCGTGAGCGTGGCCTCGTCCAGACCTTGCCGCATCCGCATCTCGGCTCCGTCGCCATGGTGCGCCCGGCACAGGGACTTGCCGCGCAGCTGACCGCCGACTTTACCGCGCCGCCGATGCTGGGCCAGGACACAGCTGCCGTGCTGGCCGACGTGCTCGGCTACAGCGCCGAGACCATCGACCAACTGATCGGCTCCGGGGCTGTCAGCGTCTATGCGCCTGCCGCCGAACCGATCCCCGCCTGATCTTCCACGGAACGTGGCAGCCCTCGTCTCGCATTTGCGGTTCGACGACTGGTGGTTCTTAACTTCAAGAGCGCGAAGAGCCGCTCCCGGAATTGCTCGGCCGGCTACTTCTGCTGGCCGTAATTCTTGTACCGCCCCCGAATGGCGGCGATCTCGCTGCCCTCGATGAGCACCGGTGTACCGGCGCTGCGCGCCAAAAGGTATTGCCGCGCCAAGGTCTCGAGCTTGATGGTGCGGACGAGCGCCGTGTCGAGATCGCCGCCGAAAGCGATCATGCCATGATTGGCGAGCAGGCAGGCCGACCTGTCCTTGAGCGCGACGACGGCAACCTTGGCCAGTTCGCTTGACGCGAACAGCGCATAGTCCGAACAGCGCACATCATCGCCACCGAAACCCGCGACCATGTAATGGAACAGCGGCAGTCCCTCGCGCAGGCACGATAGCGCCACGCAATGGTCGGGATGGGCATGCACGACGGCACCGGCCTCGGGGAAAGCCTTGTAGATCTCGGCGTGCATTTCCCATTCGCTCGACGGCCGGAACGCCCCCTCCCAGCTGCCATCGAGTTGCATCGGCACCATCTGCTCCGGCCGAAGCGCGCTTGTAGCTATTCCCGTCGGCGTGATCATCATGCCGCTTGTC
>NZ_RZQI01000858.1:0-2519 GCF_003998335.1 Mesorhizobium sp. M7A.F.Ca.CA.002.05.1.1
ATGCTGCTCGGCTTCATCGAGGTCGGCCTGCTGGTTGCGTTGCCGCAGGAGTATGGAGGCTTCAAGGACGCGCTCACCTACGGGATCATCGTCGCGCTGCTTGTCTACCGGCCAGAAGGCCTGCTCGGCCAGCGGGTCGAACTCGGCGACAAGGAGATTTGACGTTGTCGCAGGCAATCGAAGAGACCGCATCTCCGTCTACTGCTGTCGCACAATCCCGCGCTGCGCTGACGCGCTCGCTGATCGGTGGGCTGGTAACGTCGGTGCCGGTGCTGGTGGTCGGGCTGCTGATCCTGAATTTCGCGCCGACCTACTACACCTATCTGGCGCTCGGCGCCTTCGTGAACCTGATCGTCGTCGTCGGCCTTCAGGTGTTCATGGGCAACAGCAACATCGCCAATCTCGGCCACAGTGCCTTTGTCGGCCTCGGCGCCTATGGCGTCGCCATCCTGTCGACGCCACTGGCCATGAAGAAACTGTCGATCCCCCATGCGCCGTTCGGCTTCGCCACATTGCAGCTCGATCCGGTGTCGTCGGCGCTCATCGCGCTCATCATGGTCGGCATCGTCGCCGCCGTCAGCGGAAAGGTGATCAGCCGCCTGTCGGGTGTCGCCGCGACCATCGTCAGCCTGGCGCTGCTGATCATCGTCCATTCGGTGTTTCTCAACTGGACCAATCTGTTCAAAGGCAACCAGGCCTTCTTCGGCATCCCGAAGGTGGTCGGCTTGCCCTGGATGATGGTGTTCTCGGTGGTGGTGATCGTGCTGGCGCGGCTGTTCAAGGACAGCCGCTGGGGCCTGCAGCTCCGCGCCAGCGCCCAGAGCCCGCAGGCCGCCGCAGCACTCGGCATCGACGCCCGACGCCTGCGGCTGATGTCGTGGGTGCTGTCGGCGCTGATCTGCGGCCTCGCCGGTGTGCTCTACGCCTATTTTGCCGGCACGATCAGTCCCAAGCTTTTCTACTTCCAGATGATCTTCAACACGCTGGCGATGCTGATCCTGGGCGGCATGGCGACGGTGACCGGCGCGGTGACCGGCGTGATCGTGCTTTCGGTCGGGCTGGAATTCATCCGCAGCATCGAATCCGGCGTGACGATCGCCGGCCTCCAGCTGCCGCAGCTGCTCGGGCTGTCGGGTGTGGCGCTCGGCGTCGTCATCGTGCTTTGCATGGCCTTCCGGCCAAGCGGCATCAGCGGCCGTTATGAGCTCGACGAATTGTTGTCGCGATTTTTCAGGCGCAACGCGAAATAGCGTAGCGTCTGTCCGTTTCTTCTAACGCAATTCCGGACGGAAAACCGTTTCACACTTTTCCTGGAATTGCTCCGAGTTTTCCTGGTGGAGGTTTGAAGTGGAATTTGAGGACAAGGCCGCGGCCTACAAGCCCAGGCTCGAAGCGCTGCAGAGCAAGCTGGCGGCCGACGGCGTCGAATTCATCGAGATCCATACGGTCGACACATCAGGGGCGTTCCGCTCCAAGATCGCACCGCTGAAGCTCTCTACCTATGGCGAATCCATCAACGCCATCCTCTATTGCGTTACCCATGGCGACGGCCAACCGATGGGTGATGTTGCCTTCGCCTCGCCGAGCGCCAATGAGGACAACGGCTTTCCAAATATCAAGGGGATCATCGATCCGGCGACGGTCGTCCAGCACGGCTGGAAGCCGAAATTCGCCTCCGCCATCACCAGCTCCTACATGCTCGACGGCGCGGTCTGTCCGTTCGATCCGCGCGGCGTGCTGGCCCGCGTCGAAGAACGCGCCAGGGCGCTCGGCTACGAGCCGATGATCGCGCTCGAATACGAGTTCGGCATCTTCCATGCCGACCACGATCTGATGCGCGCCGGGCGCTACCGCGAGCTGAAGCCCTGGGGCCATTCGCTGATCAACTATGATCTGGTGCGCAGCGGCGAATATCAGGATTTTGCCGCCGAATTCATCACCCGCATGAAGAGCATCGGCATCGGGGTGGCCTCGCTGGTCACCGAATATGGCTACGGAATGTATGAATATGCGCTGACACCGAAATCGGCACTGCAGGCAGCCGACGACGCCATGCGTGCCAAGCTGCATCTGCGCGAGCTGTGCGCCGAGCGTGGCCTGGTCGCCACCTTCATGACGCGCTTCCAGCCGCCGGGCAAGGAAAGCGCCTGCGGCGCGCATCACCATGTCAGCCTGTGGCGCGACGGCAAGCCGGCCTTCGCCGCCGGCCCGAACCGGCTGACGCCGGTTGCGGAAAAGTTCCTTGCCGGCGTGCTCCACCGGATGCAGGAAACACATCTGTTGTTTCGGCCGACGGTCAATTCCTACCGCCGCTTCGATCGTGGCGCCTGGTCGCCGGAGGACGTCGCGTGGGGTTTCGAGAACCGCACAGCACCCGTCCGCGCCATCACCACGCCGAATGACGGCGCCTGCCGGCTGGAGCATCGCGCGCCGGGCGCCGACATCAATCCCTATCTGTCGATCGCCGCGATCCTGGCGGCTGGCTGCGAGGGCATCGAGAAAGATCTGCCGCTCGAAGC
>NZ_RZQI01000859.1:0-2516 GCF_003998335.1 Mesorhizobium sp. M7A.F.Ca.CA.002.05.1.1
CCTGATCGGACGCAAATCGACTGCGGCGATGGGACCAATGCGGCGGGAGCCGACTGCGCCAAGGATGGCAGCGACACAAAGGGCGGATCGGACGCAGGCCAATCCGGCGCCGTCTTCCTGCCGGCGCTGATCGTCGACCTGTTTCCTAACCCGGCGGCGCCTCCGACCCCTGTGCCGACGCCACGGCCGGCACCCGCGACGCCGCCTGCCGATAACCAAGCCGGCCCCCCGCCCGGTGGCCCGATCGTCTCGCCGACCGATCTCATTGCCGTTCAGCCGCCGCGCGCGGTGGTCGGCGATTTCGTGCCCGACGAGGTGCTGGTGACCGTCGACGGCGATGCCGGCGCCGTCCAGCAGATCGCCGCTTCTTTCGGCCTGCAGGTGCGCTCGCAGCGCCAGTCGCTTCTGCTTGGCACCACGCTTGTGCGCTTCGGCATTCCCGACGGCCGGCCCGTCGGCGTCGTGCTGGCGCAACTGGCCGCCGACGGCCGCACCCAGCGGCGCGAGCCCAACCATGTCTATTCGCTGCAGCAGGCCGCCGGCATCGTCAACTATGCGTTCGATCGTATCGCGCTCGATGCCAAGCAGGCCAGCGGCGAAAACGTCCGCATCGCGGTGATCGACACTGGCATCGACGACACCAACCCGGCGCTGTCGGGCGTCATTGCCGGGCAGTTCGACGCCATGCCCGACGTGCCGATCGAAAAGCGCGATCACGGCACGTCGATCGACGGGCTGATCGCCGGCGTCGGCGTGCTGGAAGGCATGGCGCCGGGCGCAAAGATCTATCACGCCCGCGCCTTCGAGGGCGGCAAGTCGACCATGGACGTCATCCTGTCGGCGCTCGACTGGGCGGCGGAACAGGACGTGCGCATCATCAATATGAGCTTCGTCGGGCCGAAGAACGATTTGCTCGGCGTCGCCTGCCGCAATGCCCGCGCACTCGGCATGGTGCTGGTCGCCGCAGCCGGCAACAACGGGCCGAAGGCGCCCTATGGCTATCCGGCGGCTTTCGATGGTGTCATCGCAGTCACCGCCACTGATGCCAAGGACGGGCTGATGCCGCAGGCCAATCGCGGCGCCTATGTCTTCATCTCGGCGCCTGGCGTCGAGATGGTGGCGCCGAGCGGCGCCGGCTCGGACGTGGTCACCGGTACCTCGTTTGCGGCGGCGATCGTGAGCGGCGCCATCGCCAATCTCATCCACGCCGCGCCCGGTCGAACGGCCGACGGCATCGAGAAGGCGCTCGCGGCGACGGCCAGGGATCTCGGCCCCAAGGGACGCGACAATGATTTCGGCTACGGTCTGCTGGACATCAGGGCGGCGGCAAAGGATTAGTCTGCGACAGGTCAAGTCGCGGCTTGCGGAGGACGCACCAGAAAATAGAGCGCGACGGTGTGCGTGATCATCAGCAGCGGCACGTAGATGATCGGGATCGCGTAGGTGGCGCCCAGTTCGCCCGCACGCTGGGGAAGGCCGACCTGGATGGCGTGGTAATAGTCTACGACGAGGTCGACAGTCCCGACCAGATTGAAGGCAACGACGAGCGCCCAGAAGATCCGAGGTATCCTTGCCGTGACCAGCGCCAGCATGGCCAGCACTCCTGTTATGAGGTCGCCGTAGGCAGCAAACACGGCAAAGCCGGCAGGCAAATCGGGGCCGACGACACCCGGAACGAGGAAGACCAGCCCGAAGAAGCGGAAGCTGTGCAGAGTGGCGACAGCGCGTTGCGTCGCGACCCGGTCCATAGACCTGAGCCACGGCAAACCGTATACGGCGAAGCAAAGCAGCCACGCGACATAGCCCAGAACAAGATGGATTTGGAACACGACCTCGGTTGACATCTGGCCTCTCTCGAAACTGGTTCATGCGACCTCCGACACCGCGTGAGACGCAGGGCAGCCCTTGGCGGACTACCTTGACCGACCTACTAAGCCCGCTTCCATAATTCGACCATCCGCTGTAATCACAACAACCCATGAAGCAGAACTACACAGTCCGGCACGGAGCGCTGGAGGGCGTCGAGGCATTCCTGGCCGTCGCCAGGCACCGCAACTTCCGCCGCGCCGCAGCGGAACTCGGCGTGACACCGTCCGCCGTGAGCCAGGCGGTGCGCGCGCTGGAAACACGCATGGGTGCGGCGTTGTTCGTTCGCACAACGCGGAGTGTCGGCTTGAGCGAGCCTGGCCAACGGTTCCTCGACCGTGCCGGCCCTGCTTTCGAAGAACTTGTGGCGGCCGGCGAGGCGGTGCGTGACATCGGCCGGCGGCCGACCGGTCTGCTGCGCCTGTCCGTACCCCGCGCCGTCGTGCCCTTGATCCTGGAGCCGATGATCGCGTCGTTCTGCCGGGCCTATCCCGAGATCGAACTGGAGATCGCCGCGAGCGACGAGATGGTCGATCTCGCGGCCGGCGGGTTCGATGCCGGTATCCGTCTTGGCCAGTTCATCGCGGTCGACATGGTCGCGGTGCGGCTAACCCCGTCATTTTCCTTCGTGGTCGTCGGCAGCCCTGACT
>NZ_RZQI01000860.1:0-2512 GCF_003998335.1 Mesorhizobium sp. M7A.F.Ca.CA.002.05.1.1
ATGGGCAAGCAGCTCCTGTTGCTTTCCGTGCCCAAGGGTTTCGAAGTCGATGACGTGCTGCCATCGATGCTTCAGTACGAGATCGACGGTTTGATCGTCACGTCAGCTGTGTTGTCGTCGCGAATGCGCGACATCCTGCACAACAGGAACACTCGGGTGGTTTTGTTCAACCGCTCCGTCGACGACTTTTCGATCAATTCAGTGTGCTGCGAGAACAGGTCGGCTTCTATGGAAGTTGCCGCCCTTCTTGTTGCCGCAGGGCATAGGCGTATAGCCCTTATAGGGGGCCGCCCTGATACGTCGACCCACCGCGAACGTAGCGCCGGCTTTCAGGATGAATTGCGCCGCCATGGAGTCCAAATCATTGGCGAGCAATTCGGCGAAAACACCTATGGCGGGGGTTACAGGGCAGCGATCAATCTGCTGTCCGGCCCGACTCCCCCGGACGCCATCTTCTGTATCGCCGATGTCATGGCGCTTGGCGCGCTGGATGCCGCGCGCTTCGGGCTTGGGCTGAAAGTTCCGCGCGATGTTTCCATCGTGGGCTTCGATGACATTCCCTCGGCCGCCTGGCCGGCATACGACCTCACCACCTTCCGCCAGCCGATCGAGGCGATGGTGGGGCGGTCCCTGTCCCTGCTGTTTGATCCGGCAGACTTTCCACCAGCGGCTATTCGCATACCCGGCGAACTGATCATTCGCGGCTCTACCAACATTGGTCCTGCAACCGCCTGAGCTGATCAACGCCAGATACTAATTTAGCAAATACATATGCATACGTATTCTCAATTTGAGGAAATGGAGAGTGATTTATGGAGGAAAATCAAGTCGCGCCAAATTTCAGGCTGGACGGAAAACGGGCGCTTGTTACCGGAGCCGGGCGGGGGCTGGGACTGGCCGCCGCTCATGCGCTCGCCCACTTTGGTGCCGAGGTCGTTCTGGCCGCCCGCACATTGAGCGAGGTGGAGGCTGCCGCGGCCAATATCACTCGCGCGGGCGGACAAGCCGAAGCCATCGCTCTCGATATCCGGGACGTTTCGGCAGTGAGTGAAGCTGTTTCACACAGGCCGGCTTTTCACGTGCTGGTCAATAATGCCGGGATGAACCGCACCAACCCATTCCTTGACGTAACGCGGGCCGATTTCGACGACATCATCGGGCTCAACCTGCGCGCTTCCTTCTTTGTAGCGCAGATCGTCGCGCGGCGCATGGTCGAGCAAGGCGTGGGCGGAAGCATCATAAATATGTCGTCGCAGATGGGCCATGTCGGCGCCGCGACGCGCAGCGTCTACTGCGCCTCTAAATGGGCGATGGAGGGGATGACCAAGGCTACGGCAATAGATCTGGCTCCATACAAGATCCGTGTCAACACCGTCTGCCCGACGTTTGTCGAAACGCCGCTCGCTCAGAATTTTCTCAAGAATGAGGCCTTCAGGGCGGAGGTGCTGTCCAAGATAAAGCTTGGCCGCATCAGTCATGTCGACGACATAACCGGGGCGGTTGTCTTCCTGGCGTCCGATGCATCCTCTCTCATGACGGGATCGTCCATGATCATCGACGGCGGTTGGACTGCGGACTAAGAACCTGCTGGAGGGTCGCATGATCTGGATGCCGGACAGGCGAACCCCGGAATGAGAGCGCGATTTCAGGAACGGCGCTCGTAAGCCTTCGTGCCCGAGGTTTGGCGGGCGGTGTTCTGATCGGATCGGCGGCGAGCCGGGCGCGCCATCAGCGTCGCGAAAAGCCGTCGAGCATCACTGCGAAGATGATGATGGCGCCTTTCAGGATCGCCTGTTGGGCGGGTCCGACGCCAGTGATGCTCAACCCATTGTCGACGACGCCGATGATCAGCGTACCGAGCAGCACGCCGACGATGCTGCCCTTGCCGCCCGACAGGCTGACGCCGCCGATGGCAACCGCGGCGATCGTCGATAGTTCGAGGCCGGTCGTCTGCGCCATCGTGGCGCTCATGTAGCGCGACATGCTGATTACGGCGCCGATCGCATAGAAGCTGCCGGCAATGGCGAACACGATGATGCGCACGCGCACCACGCGCACGCCGCTGATGAAGGCCGATCGGGAATTGCCCCCAACGGCGTAGATTTCGGCCCCGAAAGCGGTCCGGTGCAGGACGAAATAGCTGAGCGCCACGATCGCGAAGAACAGGATGACCGGGTTGGGCACGTAGAGCAGGCTGCCCTGGCCGATGAAGGCAATGCTCGAGGGGATGCTGTCGACGAAGCCACTGCCGGTCACCTGATAGGCGAGCCCGACGCCGATTTGCCAGACGCCAAGCGTCACGATCAGGGATGGCAACCGCAGCCGTGCCACGAGGAAACCGTTGGCGGTGCCGAACGCGACGCCAACGAAGAGCATCACCGGGATGGCGAGAAGCGGAGAGATCGCGATGCCGAGAAGGCTGAATTGCGGGTTGGTGGTGACGAGGCTGCCGCCGACCATCAGCGTCACCGCCACGATGCCGCTCACCGAGAGATCGAGGCCTACCGTGAGC
>NZ_RZQI01000085.1:0-11965 GCF_003998335.1 Mesorhizobium sp. M7A.F.Ca.CA.002.05.1.1
GTTTTCGCGCCAGGTCGAGGCGCATGGCGCTGCCGGCGGCGTGCTCCTGGCGATCTCGACCAGCGGCAATTCGCCGAGCATCCTTGCCGCCGCCGAACAGGCGCGGAGGATGGATATGACGGTGATCGGCATGACCGGCGACACCGGCGGCAAGCTGAAGCCTCTGTCCGATATCCTGCTCAACGTGCCGTCGACCTCGACGCCGATCATCCAGCAGGGGCATCTGTGCCTTTACCATCATCTGTGCGAGGTGGTCGAAGCGCGCCTCAGCAATGGCTGATCCCACGACCTCTGGCCGCTTTCCGCTGGCGGAGCCGGGCCTATGGGTCGAGCGGGTCGGCTCAAGGGTGTTCGCCGCCGGCTCGCCGGCGCTGTTCCTCGATCGCGACGGCACCGTCAATGTCGATACCGGCTATCCGGATGATCCTGCCGAAATGGTGCTGCGCGCGGACATAGCCGCGGTGATAGCCGCCGCCAACCGGGCTGGCATTCCGGTCATCATCGTCACCAACCAGTCGGGCATCGCGCGTGGCTATTTCGGCTGGGGCGATTTCGCCGCCGTCAATGGCCGCGTGCTCGAGCTGCTGCGCGTCGACAATGCGTTCGTCGATATGGTCGTCGCCTGCGCCTATCACGAAGCTGGCTCCGGTGTGCTTGCGGTTGCCGATCATCCGATGCGCAAGCCCAATCCGGGCATGCTGCTGGAGGCGGCCGGGCGCCTCGGGCTCGATCTGCGGCGTTCGCTGATCGTCGGCGACAAGGAGGCCGACATGGAGGCGGGACAACGCGCCGGCCTCGCGCAGGGCTGGCTGGTAGATGGACAAGCAGCTGTCCGATCGGGCTTCACAATTCGGCCTTGGTGCGAGCGCGCGGATTTCGACGGCCTGCTCGCCGCAATAGCTGCGCTTGGCACCGCCTCGGGCGCGCCGTGACGGCTTACATCCGATCTTTGTCTCGCCAGGCTTCATAAAGCTTGGCCTCTGTCGCGAACGAATACAGCATCACCAGCATCGAATAGACGAACCCGTGCCGGCCGCACAGGAAGTAGCGCTTGGCCAGGTAGAACTTCAGAAAGTTGCCGAGCGGCGACAGCACCAGTCTTATCAGGCCGGGCTTCTTGGCTCGTTCGACAAGCGTGGCAACCTTGAGGCTGGAGTAGGTGTTGGCCCTTGCCAGATCCTCGGCAATAGTCATTTCGCGGCGATGCAGCAGCACGCCATTTTCTATCGTGCCGGTTTCGCCTGGCACCTCGAACGACTCATGGACCCGCAGATTGAGGTCCATCGTGGCCTTGTCGCGGCGGAAAAGACGCAGCAGCCTGTTGTGAAGCACCCAGCGGTGCGCATAGCCATAGCCCTTCAGCTTGTCGCGGCGTCTGATGTACCATCCGTCGAAGGCGTCATTCCCAAGCTGGGTCACATTCGTGATTGACTGCCTGAGCACGTCGTCGATGGCCTCGTCGGCTTCAATCGAAAGGCACCATGGTTGCGTGGCCTGATCGAGCGCGAATTGCCGCTGACGAGGAAAGCCCGGCCAATCGTTGTGAAACAGCCTTATCGGGTAGCCTTTGGCGATGTACCCGTTGACGACGTCCAGAGTGCTGTCCGTCGAGCCCGAATCGACGACGATGATCTCGGCGCAGAAATCGACGCTTTCCAGGCACTCGCCGATCATGTCGGCCTCGTTCATGCAGATGACCAGCGCCGAAACCGGGCTAGAAAATCGAGTCATCGTCCCACCCCACGGCACACTGTTCTCGGAATTGGGCTGCCCTGCGCCCCTGTTTACGCAATCCCGAAAGCGCTATGCGCTTTACCCGGGAAAACCGTTACATACTTTTTCTGGAATTGCTCTAGGAAACCAACAAGACGGCTACGGCAGAAATTCCGGCTTCACAGGAGAGCTATCGAACGCCAAAGCGGCGCTGATATGGCGAGGCCTTCAAGCGACATCGGCGAAAGCTCGTTGCGGTTCAGCCGGCTCAAGGCTGTGCGAACGAGACCAGCCCTTCGTCCTTGACCCGGCGGATGGTGAGCGCTGTGCGCACCGTGTCGACATTCGGGGTCGAGGTCAGTTCCTCGATGACGAAGCTCTGGAAGGCGCCAAGGTCGCTCGCCACGCAATGCAGCAGGAAATCGGATTCGCCCGACACCATCCAGGCGTCGCGTACGATCGGCCAGCCGCGGGTGCGCTCGGCAAAGATGCGCAGTTCGGCATCGGCCTGATGATGCAGGCCGACCAGGCAGAAGGCAACGACATCGAGGCCGAGCGCTGGTGCATTGAGCAAGGCACGGTAGCCACGGATGATGCCGGCTTCCTCCAGGCGCTTGACGCGGCGCAGGCATGGCGGCGCCGAAATGCCGACGCGGTTCGACAGTTCGACATTGGTCATGCGGCCGTCGCCCTGCAATTCGCGCAGGATCTTCCAGTCGATGGCGTCGAGGTCGGCCTTGAGCGGCATGGGGGCTCTCGATCATGAGGGGCAATACGCAAGAATCTTGCGTGATTTTGTAATTAAACGACTTCGCTGTCCATTCCATCCTTCGCCCGGAATATTTCGCGGGATCAGCGGCCGACAGGTGCGACAAAGCTTTCCGGGGACGAACACCAACTTGCCTTGCTGGCGTCGTGGGCAACACTTACATTACGCGCGACAATGATCGAGTTTTCCATGCCGCAATTGCCGGCAGCCCTCCGCAGAGGCTTTAGATGACCACCAAGCACGCGCCCGTTCTCATCATCGGTTCCGGCCCGGCCGGCTATACGGCGGCGGTCTATGCCGCCCGCGCCATGCTGAAGCCGATGCTGGTCGCCGGCCTGCAGCAGGGCGGGCAGTTGATGATCACCACCGATGTCGAGAATTATCCCGGCTTCGCCGACCCGATCCAAGGTCCGTGGCTGATGGAGCAGATGCTGAAACAGGCCGAGCATGTCGGCACCGACATCATCAACGACATCATCACCGAGGTCGACCTCAACGTGCGACCGTTCCGCGCCAAGGGCGATTCCGGCACGACCTATACCGCCGACGCGCTGATCATCGCCACCGGCGCGCAAGCGAAATGGCTGGGCATCCCGACCGAGCAGGACTTCATGGGTTTTGGAGTCTCGGCCTGCGCCACCTGCGACGGTTTCTTCTACAGGGGCAAGGATGTCGCGGTGGTCGGTGGCGGCAATTCCGCGGTGGAAGAGGCGCTCTATCTGTCCAATCTCGCCAGGAGCGTGACGGTCATCCACAGGCGCAGCGATTTTCGCGCTGAACGTATTCTGCGCGAGCGGCTTCTGAAGAAGGACAATGTCCGCGTCATCTGGGACACGATCGTCGATGAGATCACCGGCCGGCCCGGCAAGACGCCGCTGCCGCCCTCGGTCGAGGGGCTGAAGCTAAAGCATGCGGTGACCGGCGAGGTGTCGCACCTCAAGATCGACGGCGTGTTCGTGGCCATCGGCCATGCGCCGGCGGTTGAACTGTTCGCCGGCAAGCTCAAGCAGAAGCCGAACGGCTATCTGTGGACAGCGCCGGATTCGACCCGCACCGATGTGCCGGGCGTGTTCGCGGCCGGCGATGTGACCGACGATATCTACCGCCAGGCGGTGACGGCAGCGGGGCTCGGCTGCATGGCCGCGCTCGAGGCGGAGAAGTATCTGGCCGGCATCGAAGTGCATCGCGAAGCGGCCGAGTAGAGAGTTCAGAGAGCGGCTTAGAAACGCCGTGTAAAAGCCTGATTTTTCATTCAGACGCCAAAACAGAACGAGGGGAATCATGGCGTTGGACTGGGACAAGCTACGCGTGTTTCACGCTGCGGCGGAGGCGGGGTCGTTTACCCATGCGGCCGAGACATTGCATCTCTCGCAATCGGCGATCTCGCGGCAGGTCAGCGCGCTCGAGCATGATGTCGGCGTGCCGCTGTTCAACCGCCACGCCCGCGGGCTGGTGCTGACCGAGCAAGGTGAGATGCTGTTTCGCACGGCGCATGACGTGCTGATGAAGCTGGAGACCATCAAGTCCCGGCTGACCGAGACCAAGGATCGCCCGTCGGGCGTGCTGCGGGTGACGACGACGGTGGGGCTGGGCGCCGGCTGGCTGACCGAGCGGGTGCAGGAATTCATCGAACTCTATCCCGAAATCAGCCTGCAGTTGATCCTCGCCAACGAGGAGCTGGATCTCACCATGCGCCAGGCCGATTGCGCCATCCGGCTGCGCCAGCCGCAGCAGCCGGACCTGATCCAGCGCCGCCTGTTCACCGTGCATTTCCACCTCTACGCGGCCCCATCCTATGTCGCCAAGCACGGCAAGCCGTCTTCCGTCGCCGAGCTGAAGGCCCATCGCATCGTCACCTTCGGCGTGCCGGTGCCGTCGCATCTGTCGGAGCTGAACTGGCTGGAAACGGTCGGTGATTTCGAAGGCGGACAAAGGGTGCCGACGCTGCAGATCAACGACATATTGTCGATCAAGCGGGCGGTGCAGGGCGGTGCCGGCATCGCCATGCTGCCCGACTATGTGATCAGCAAGGACTCCGATCTGGTGCAGCTGCTGCCGGAGACCGAGGTGCCGTCTTTCGACACCTATTTCGCCTATCCCGACGCGATGAAGAACCAGGCCAAGCTGCATGTGTTCCGGGACTTCATCATCGCCAAGGCCCGAAGCTGGTCCTTCTGATTTTCGTTTTCACGCCCTACGGGATTATCCCCGCCAGGGCATCAGCCGAGGCAGCCAGCCGGGCACGTTGCGGCGGTAGGTCTCGTATTCGGCGCCATAACGGCGGCTAAGCGTCGGCTCTTCATAGAGCCTGACGAAGGCGCCCATGGAGACAGCGCTGACGGCGGCATAGGCGACCAGCGCCCAGCTCGAGAACAGCAGCGCCTGGCCGAGGATGATCGACAGCACGGCGACATACATCGGGTTGCGGACATGGCGGTAGATGCCGCCTATCACCAGCCTCTCGGTCGGGGCGACCGGTGCGGGTGTGCCCAGGCCCTCAAGCGCAAAACGGCCGAAGGCATGCAGGAGTGCCGCGCCCGCGGCAACGATCAGAAGCCCGCCAACAGGGGCAAAGCCCGGCAGGCTCGACCAGGGCAAGCCCCAGCGATCGGTCAACAGCCAGGGCACCAGCCCGGCAACCACGCACGGCGCCGCGATGAAGAAGGCCGCACTGCCGGCGATCGCCGAAAACCTCCGCATTGGCTGCTTGCTCCGCGATTGCCTTAGAAATGCACGCCTGCTGCCCGCTTCCACATCATTGCCCAGTTTTGGCATTTCGAGCCGAAAGCCAGCCGAGATTAGCGATTCTGTAGTTGCAATTGCCCGATTCAGCGCTCCATTTCGACGATTTTGCTGGTCCTATTGGCTTCTGGAATGGGTTAGACCACAGCCTGCGTCTTTTTGCATGTGTGTGTTGCAAAATAGATGCTTGTTTCTTGGGCATGATGAGCACATATATAGATCATCTCCTGGGCGCGTTCTCCTCCCATTAGCGCCCTCGAGTGTTCCCCTCTGGAGGTTAGCCTTAACAGGCACTCCAATCAAACTCAGCCGGATCTTCATTGATCCGGCTTTTTTGTTGCCTGTACCCTGCTGGGCCGGCCAAAAATTCCATCACAATTGCCACGTAACGGTGACATGTAACCTCTGGTAACATATCCCGGACGCCCGCGACCTGCTATGTAGATCATAGGACGCGGTGTGGTTCGGACGGGAGATGGGGGCATCACTCGTACGGCCCGGGCTCAGGCGGCTACCGCGTCCGAACCGTTTTTCCGCCGAACTCGGCGGTACCAAATGCGGCGGACCTGACGTTTTACCTCCCAAGGAAACGGTCCGCGAACAAAACGACGTCCGGTCCCCGCCGGACGTCGTTTTCTTTTGTTCCCCCGAATCAGGTTCGAGAGGAACGCCACGCCATCAGGCAGCCTTGCCGTTGGTGTTCATGGCGTCGTCAGCCAGACGGCCGGTGAGTTCGGCCATGTGGTCGAAGACGGCACGATAGCTGGCAACGCCCGCGGTCGCCGAGCGCAACTCGATGATCAGGTCGCCGATCTCGGCTTGCGGCATGGTTGCCTCGACGACATCCCATCCCGGCCAGTCGGGTCGCGCGTCGTAGCCGAGGATCTGGCCGCGCCGCTGCGGGATGAGAGCGATGATCTTCGAGGTGGCGTCGGAGGGGGTGACGATCTCGACCTTCATCACGGGCTCCAGGAGCACCGGCAAGCACGCGGCCATGCCTTCCTTCATCGCCAGCCTGGCCGCCATCTGGAAGGCCATGTCGGAGGAATCGACCGCATGATAGGAGCCGTCCGACAGGTTGACTGCGACATCCACGACCGGAAAGCCCAGCGGCCCGGATTTCAGATAGTCGCGGACCCCGGTCTCGACCGACTGGATGTAGGTCTTGGGCACGACGCCGCCGGTGATGGTGTCGGTGAACTGGAAGCCGGAACCGCGCGGCAGCGGCTTGATCTCGATCACCACGTCGCCGAACTGGCCATGGCCGCCGGACTGTTTCTTGTGACGGCCGCGCTGCTGCGCCGATTTGCGGATCGTCTCGCGATAGGGCACCGCCGGCGGATGACCTTCGACCGGTATCTGGTTCTTGCCTTCCAGCCGCTCGCGCACCACGCGCAGATGCATCTCGCCATGGCCCGACAGCACGGTTTCGGCCGAGTCCTGATTGTGGCGCAGGCTGAGCGAGGGGTCCTCCTCGGCCAGCCGCTGGATGGCGGCCGACATCTTCACTTCGTCCTTGCGCTCCTTGGGGCGGAGCGCGAAGGCGAAGACCGGCTGCGGCGGCTCGAACTGGACGAGCGGCTTGATGCCGCCCTTGGCCGAGCTCAGCGTCTGGCCGGTCTTGACCTCGTCCAGCTTGCCCAGTGCCACCGTGTCGCCGACCTTGGCGATGGAGAGCTTGGACTGGTCCTTGCCGAGCATCCGGTAGATGCCGGAAACCTTGGCCGTGTCGCCGCCGGGCAGCCAGAGTTCGGAACCGTCGACGACCTGACCGGAGAGGATGCGCGACACCGACAGCTTGCCGCCATGCGAGGTGTGGATGGTTTTCATCACCTGGACCAGGGTAGCCGCGCCGTCGGGTGCACCGAGCCGTTTGCGGGTCGCCTCGATGTCGGGCGCGTCGTGGCGGATCGCCTTCAGGAGGCGCAGCACGCCGTTGCCTTTCTCGGCGGTGCCGATCAGCACCGGGATCACCGCACCGTCACGCAGGTCGGCGGCGAGGTCGTCGAAGATCGCATCCTTGGGCGGCTCGATCTCCTCGAGCAGTTGTTCCATCAACTGGTCATCATGGTCGGCCAGCGTCTCCAGCATCGAGAAACGCGCTTCGAGCTCGCGCGCCTTGTCGTCGCCGGGAATCTGCGCCACCTCGCTTTCGGCATATTCGCGATAGATGTAGGCGCGCTCCAGCGCCAGGTCGATCGAACCAATGACGACACCGTCCTTGCGCAGCGGAATCTGGCGCAGCAGCAACGGCACGGCACTGGCCGGCTGCAGCATCTTCAGCGTGTCGCGCACGCCGGTGATTGCCTTGTCGACCTTGTTGAGGAACAGAATGCGCGGCACTCCGAGATCGTCGAGCTTGCGCATGATCAGTTGCAGGGCAGGGATCTTCTTTTCATCGGCCTCGGCTACGACGACCGCGAGGTCGCAGGCGGCCAGCACCGGTTCGGCCTCGAAAGAGAATTCGATGGAACCGGGACAGTCGACGAAGGTGATCTGCTCGCCCATGAATTCGGTCGTGGCGACCGTCGCCTCGACGCTCATGGCGTGGGCGCGCGCCTCGGGCGAATGATCTGAAACGGTGTTACCTGATGAAACGGGATTTTGTCGGGGAATTGAGCCCGTACGGGCCAATATGGCTTCGAGAAGTGTCGTCTTACCGCTTGCGAAGGGACCGACTATGGCAATGCATTTCGGTCCCGTGCGTCGTCCTCCGGCGCGAGTACCCATGACTGACCTCCACTCAGGCGTTTCCCGTAGGACCGACTGGCATGTATGGTTCAGGCTTGGTCAATCGGTCCTGAGCGGCGGCCGGCCTGTTCGACCGTCGCGGGCGGGGTTCTTTTCAAGTGCCACCTGCCCAAAGCCATCGTCCCACTTGTTTGCCGGCAGGGCAAGAAAAATAGAAACCCTTTGCTCGGCAGTGGACCGTGCGGATCATATGCTGGGGCTGGCAGCGGGAAGCTGTTGCACGTCGACCGATATCGGCCGAAACTGAAAACAGGCGACCCGTCGCCCGCTGCTTGAAGGACCATCGACCCATGAAGATCATTGCCTGCGGCAGCGTGCCGACCGTCATCGCGCCGGAAAAATACTTCGCCGGCCGGGTGCTGCAGACGCCGATCATCGAGAAAGAGGCGCCGGCGCGGCTGCGGGCCACGCTGGTCAGCTTCGAGCCGGGCGCGCGCACCCACTGGCATACGCATCCGCTTGGCCAGACGCTGTACGTGACGGAGGGCGCCGGGCTTGCCCAGACGTGGGGCGGCCCGATCCAGGAGATCAGGGCCGGCGACGTCATCTCGTTCGCGCCTGGCGAAAAACACTGGCATGGCGCGGCGCCCAAATCGGCGATGACGCATATCGCGATGCAGGAGGCGCTCGACGATGTCCATGTCGATTGGCTGGAGGGGGTCACCGACGAGCAGTTTGGCGGTCGAGACACCTAAGCCGGCGGAGGGCAGGCTTCTTGCCGCAGCGATGACGATCGTCGCGCAAGCTGCAAAACCGCTGGCATTTAAACCACTCGGACGCCCAGAAAATTCAGCCTCCGCCGGGCGCCTTCCCACGCCCTGATGCTGACATCGTTGAGATAGCAGTCCATCAAGACCCTGCAGCCGACCAAGATCTCGACCGGTTGTCCAGCAAAAACCATTGCGCCCGGCCGCCCAAAAAAATTGTGTATTGTTCCGTCGTCAAAGCCATTTTCTCCGAAATTGGCGAAATCCCCTACGTCCCCTTCAAACCAACGCTGAAAATCGACAAGGGTGCTGTTGCTTCGGTAATCTCGTCCCACGGCTTGATCGCCTGAAAAGGTGCCAAAAACGACATCGGTCGCCTGAAGGACTCTGGTGTGGCTGTAGCCGATTTCGTCACGCATCCACCTGTACCTTGTGTCGTAGGTGGAGACGAATTCCGCAAACAAGTCGAGCCGGCCGGTCTTCTTGGGAGTGTAGGTAAACCAGATGCCGCTTTCGAGCATGGCGTGCAGGTAATCTCTATCGCCGGCGCTGTTGTTTTCGAAAAATACCAAGCCGCCCAAATCCGGCGCCCCATCCCACTCGTAAGATTCGTCTCGCAGAATGCGTCCGTCCCCGGTCCGGTTGAACCAGCTGTATTTGTAGTTACCGAAGGTGCCAGGCCAAAAATGGAAATACTCATAGGGATCGCCTTGCAGTTGCCGCGTTTCCATCGGCATCGCCCCATCTTTGCGGCGCGGCAAGACAACCATTTCGGAGCGATCGAAACTGTTGCCTAGAATTCGCTTTCGATCGTTGCGATCGGCAAAGCGTTTCAGTTTTGCCCTGGTCCATTTTTCAGCTTCCTCGGTCCAGTAACAGCCCGACTGTGCTTTCAGGTAATCAATTTTTGCCTCGCCAAGAGCGGAGATCTGGCCCTCGTCGTTAGGGTCCGACTGCTTGAAATAGTTCATTGATGTGGCTGTCTGCTCGGCAAATGAAACACTGAGCGCCTGCTTGAACCGCTCGGTATTTTCAGTGCCCGGCCCGGACACTATGAATTCGCCGTCGTGATTGTTTGATGGATTGCCGCCTTTGGCCATGATGCATCTCCCTTCTGAGGCTTCATGGTTGATCGAATGCGGCCGGCTTCCTAGTCGTCATATGACGATGGTCCGCGGGTTCGCTGCGCACGTTTCCCGGATTGCAAGCTGATTTCGCGCGTCTGGCTCGCACGCCATGCCGGCCGGCAACGTCCCTCGGAGCCACTTCGGCTTTGACTGTAGCACCTGCATGGCCTCTAACTCACGTCTGGATATAGCCATGTCAAAGCACCGTCTGCCCCTGGTCGCCGCTATCTATCTTGGTTCGTTCGTGGCTCTGCTCGACGTCAGCATCGTCAATGTCGCGCTGCCGACCATCCAGCAGGCGTTGCAAACCGATTTCGGCGGCCTGCAATGGGTGGTCGACTCCTACACGCTGTGCCTGTCCGCCTTCATGCTGTCGTCCGGCCTGATCGGCGATCGCTATGGCCGCAAGCGCTCGTGGCTGGCCGGCGTCGGCATCTTCGTGGCCGGTTCGCTGATCTGCGCCGTCGCGCCCAATCTGCCGGTTCTGCTGGCCGGCCGGGTGGTACAGGGCATCGCCGGCTCGCTGCTCATTCCAGGCGCGCTGTCGATCCTGACGCAGGCCTTTCCCGATGCGCGCCAGCGCGCTGGCGTCATTGGCGGCTGGGCGTCGTTCGCCGCCATCTCTCTGCTCGTTGGTCCCGTCCTCGGTGGCATCCTGGTCGAGACCGTCGGCTGGCAAAGCATCTTCTTGATCAACCTGCCGCTGGGCTTGATCACGATCGCGCTCGGTGCTGTTTCGATCAACGAGACGGCGCATCCCGAACATGCCCATCTCGACCTCGTCGGCCTGGCTCTCAGCATCCTTTGGCTGGGGGCGCTGACCTTCGGCCTGATCTCGGCCGGCGAGAATGGCTGGGGCGAGCCAAGGACGGTCGCGGCGCTGGTCGCCGGCGTCGTCGGTCTGGCTGCTTTCCTCGGCTTCGAGGCGCGCACTGCACGCCCGATGCTGCCGCTTGGCCTGTTCCGCGATGTCCGCTTCGCCGTCGCCAATGTCGCTTCGTTCGCGCTCGGCTTCACCTCCTATTCCAGCGTCTTCTTCTTCTCGATGTTCCTGCAGCAGGTGCAGGGCTGGTCGCCGACGCAGACCGGCCTGCGCATGGCGCCGGCCTTCATCGTCCAGATCGTGGTGTCGCCATGGATCGGCAGGCTGAGCGCGCGCTATGGTCACTCCGCGCTGATGACCATCGGCTATGTTGCTATCGGCCTGTCCATGCTCGGCATGTGCTGGGCCGGCCCTTCGACGCCCTATGCGATGCTGTGCCTTCTGTTCGCCATTGGCGGCCTCGGCAATGCGCTTGCAATCCCGACCGGCAGCGCTGCCGCCATGTCCTATGCGCCGCGCGAACGCTCGGGCATGGTGTCGGCGGTCATCAATGCCACCCGCCAGAGCGGCCTTGCCATCGGCATCGCCTTGCTCGGCGCCTTGATGAGCATGCGGGCAACCAACCTTTTGACCGGGTATCTCGGCGATGCCGGTGTCGCCAACGCGGAAGCGGTCGCCCGTGCTGCGATTTCACGGCATGATTTCGCAACCGATGCGGCGATGGGCGAAAGCGGCGTGCATGAACTCTATGCTGCCGCCTATGCCGGCGGCTTCCACGCCGCGATGCTGACGGCAGCGATCGGCGCGTTCCTCACCGCCGCATTGCTGGTCGCCGTGCTGGCGCCGGCCGAGGCGCGCTCGGCCAAAGAGACCAAGCACGAGGCGTGAGGCTGACGGCCCATTAAAAAACCCGGCGGTGAAGCCGGGTTTTTGCATTCATAGTGCGTCGGTCAGGTCAGCGAAGCCGTAAAACGCTGGATGCGTGTGCAGGCTTCTTCCAGAAGCGTCTCCGAGGTCGCGTAGGAGATGCGGAAGTTGGGCCCGAGGCCGAAGGCCGAGCCGAACACCACCGCGACGCCCTCGGCTTCGAGCAGTTCCGAGCAGAAGGTCTCGTCGGTGTCGATCAGCCTGCCGGCCTTGGTCTTCTTGCCGATCAGCTGGGCGCAGGAAGGATAGACATAGAAGGCGCCTTCCGGCGACGGACAGGTGATGCCGCGTGCCTGGTTGAGCATCGACACGACAAGGTCGCGCCTGCCTTGAAAGATCGCCTTGTTTTTGGCGATGAAATCCTGCGGGCCATTCAGCGCCTCGACGGATGCCCATTGCGCAATGG
>NZ_RZQI01000861.1:0-2512 GCF_003998335.1 Mesorhizobium sp. M7A.F.Ca.CA.002.05.1.1
CGCCAGCGGAGGGGCAGCCTCGCCGCTTCTTGCTGTGAAAAAGTCCGATTTGCATGCGCGACTGATATTTGCGATCTGCTCGCATCAGGGCGGGATATCAGGAGGAGCATAGCCGATGCGCTGGAACATGATGATCTTGGCCTCTTGCCTGCTGACCGCCGGCTGTGTCGGCGGCACCTCGATGTCGGAACAGCAGGATGCGAACGTCCAGTCCTCCCTGCAATACGACACCGTGCCGTGCGATCAGTTGCTGGCGCAGCGCAATGGCTTGGCGCAGCAATACAACCTTCCGGCGAAGGCCAAGCCGACATTCTCCAACCCGGCGATGGGCTTCGGCCCGTTCACGCCTGACATGCGCTCCAAGGCCAAACGCGATACCGACAAGGCAAGCGGTGAGATCGATGCCATGAACCGGTCGATCGATCGACGCGACTGCGGCCAGCCGGACAAGCAGAAGAAGATCGCTCTGCCTGGCTAGTACCCCGCCTTGCGGTCCACCAGATTGTCCAGCTTTTCACCGCGTTCGAAGGCGTCCATCTGGCGCAGCATGATCGGCGCCAGATGCACCGGATCGGAGGTCGCTGCCGCGTGCGGCGTCACAAACACTTTTGGATGCCCCCACAGCGGACTGGTCTTCGGCAGCGGTTCGACCTCGAACACGTCGAGGCTCGCCTCCTTCAATGTGCCGTCATCCAGCGCCCGCAAAATGTCGGCATCCTTCTGCAGACGGCCGCGCCCGGCATTGATCAGCACCGAACCGCCGAGGCCGTTGCGCTTCCGCAATTCCTTCAGCACGCCGTAGTTGATAATGCCCTTGGTCTCAGGCGTCAGCGGCAAAAGCACCACCAGGATGTCGGTGGCCTTGAGGAAGGGGATCAGTCCAGCTTCGCCGGAATAGGTCGCGACGCCTTCCATGGCCTTGTCGGTGCGCGACCAGCCATTGACGGCAAAGCCGAGCGACAAAAGCACCGAGGCCGCGGCGCGGCCGAGACTGCCGAGGCCCATGATGCCGACCGAAATGTCACCGGCAGGCCTCTGCTGCGGCTCGTGCCAGATCTTCTTCGGCTGCTGCGACCGGTAGAGCAGGCCCTGGCGGTGATGGTCGAGAACCCGCCAGACGACATATTCGGTCATGTACTGGGTGAGATTGTCGGCGACGACCTTGACAACAGGCACATCGGGCAGGCCGGGATCGGCGAAGATATGATCGACGCCGGCGCCGATCGAAAAGATGGCGCGCAGATTGGGCAGCGACGACAACAGGTTCGGCTTCTGCTTCCACACCACGGCATAGGTGATCGACGGGTCGCTGGCGCCGTCAGGCTCCAGCACCACCTCGCGCTCGGCCGACAGGAGCTCGCGCCAGCGCTGCGGATGAAAGCCGGTGACGGCAAGCAGGATACGGCCTTTTTCCATTGCGGTCTTTTAGTCCCTCTCTACGCAAATCACTCGCTGACGATGCCGACCGGTGCCGTCTCGATCTTGAAGGCGGCCGAGATCAGCGCCCGAGTATAGTCGGTTTGCGGATTTTCAAAAATCTGCTGGGAAGGACCAGCTTCGACGATCCGGCCATTGCGCATGACGATGACGTCGTTGGCGAGCGCGCGGATGACTTTCAAATCATGGCTGATGAAGAGATAGGCGAGATCGTGCTTGGCCTGCAGGCTGCGCAGCAGATCGACGACCTGCGCCTGCACGCTCATGTCGAGTGCCGATGTCGGCTCGTCCAGCATGACGAAGCGCGGGTTGAGCACCATGGCGCGTGCGATGGCAACGCGCTGGCGCTGGCCGCCGGAAAACTCGTGCGGATAGCGGTTGCGTGTCGCCGGATCGAGCCCGACCTCCTTCAGCACGGCGGCCACCTTGTCGTCGCGCTCGTCGGGCGACAGCTTCGGCTCGTGGATCTTGAGGCCTTCTTCGATGATCTCTGCGATCGACATGCGCGGGCTGAGCGAGCCGAACGGATCCTGGAAGACGATCTGCAATTCGCGCCTGAGCGGCCGCATGGCGTTGAAAGTCAGCTGGTTGATGTCGCGGCCGTTGAACTGGATCGTGCCGGTCGACGAGATCATTCTTGCCAGCGCCAGGCCGAGCGTCGTCTTGCCGGAGCCGGATTCGCCGACCACGCCCAGCGTCTGGCCGGCGCGCACGGTGACATCGATGCCGTCGACGGCCTTCACATTGTCGACGGTGCGGCGGAAGAAGCCCTGCTTGATCGGGAACCAGACCTTTACGTCCTTGCCGGTCATGACAGGCTTGGCATCGGCATTGGCGGCCGGCGGCTTGCCCTTCGGCTCGGCCGCCAGCAGATGCCTTGTATAGGCATGCTGCGGATTGGCGAAGATCTCTTTGGTCGGCCCGGTCTCGACTATCTTGCCCTTGGTCATCACGCAGACACGGTCGGCGATCTTGCGCACGATGCCGAGATCATGGGTGATGAACAGCATCGACATGCCCTTGCGGCTCTTCAGCCCGGCCAGCAGCTCGAGGATCTGCGCCTGCACGGTGACGT
>NZ_RZQI01000862.1:0-2502 GCF_003998335.1 Mesorhizobium sp. M7A.F.Ca.CA.002.05.1.1
GTGCTACAGCGACCGGTTTTCCTATCGCGCCGGCGAAACGGTGGCGTTGCATGTCAGTTCGACAGCTCCGAACTTCGGCATGACAATCACCCGGGATGGCGGCAGCGAGACCAAAGTGTTCGAAAAATCGGGCATCGCGGCACGCCGGCAGGACACACCCGACCAGTGTTCGGCTGAAGGCTGCGGCTGGGACGCATCCTTCGAATTTCGCGTCGGGGCGGACTGGCCGTCCTGCGCCTATCGGGTCACGCTGACCGCCGACGGGCGCGACGGCAAGCCGATCCAATGCCACCATATTTTTATCGTCAGCCCGCAGCCGGGCCGTAAACCCGGCCGTGTGCTGCAGGTGGCGGCGACGGGCACCTGGCTGGCCTACAACACCTGGGGCGGTTCCAACCACTACCAGGGCATTACCGGGCCGGACCGCAACCAATACTCGCCCATCGTGTCGACACAGCGCCCCTGGTGCCGTGGCTTCGTCGTGCTGCCGAAAGATGCGCCGCGCGTGCCGCTGGAAGTCGCCGTACCGCCCAAGACGATCCCGCGCTATCCGCACATGGAATGGGCGCTCGCCACAGGCCATTCGAAAAAGTACGCCTCGTCGGGTTGGGCCAGCTATGACAGCCATTTCTTCCGCTTTGCCGAGCGAGCCCGCTATCAAGTCGATCTCGTCAGCCAGCATGATCTCCATTCTTCGCCCGAAATTCTCGACGGCTACGACTGCGCCGTCTTCGTCGGCCATGACGAATACTGGACCTGGGAAATGCGCGATGCCGTCGACGCCTATGTCGAGCGCGGCGGCCATGCGGCGCGCTTTGCCGGTAACTTCATGTGGCAGACGCGGCTCGAGGACGAGGGCCGCCGGCAGGTCTGCTACAAATATCGCTCGCGTGCCGAAGACCCCGCCTATCTCCCAGGCAGCGACGTCACCCGCGCCACCAATTCCTGGGAAGCGCCGGAAATCGGCCGGCCGGGTTCAGCGACCTTCGGGCTCAACGCGACGCGCGGGGTCTATACCGGTTGGGGCGGCTGCGCGCCGCGCGGCGTGCGTGGTTTTCCGGTCTACCGGCCCGAGCACTGGGCCTTTGCCGGCACCGGCATCTACTATGGTGACCTGTTGGGGGCCGACAGCCATGTCTATGGCTATGAGGTCGACGGGCTCGACTTCGAGATACTCGGCGGCCTGCCCTACCCGACCGCCACCAGCGGCGCACCGGAGGGGTTGCAGGTTCTCGCCGTCGGCATGGCATCCCAGGTTGAGGAAAGCGCCGATATCCCGATCGAGGACCAGTTCCTCACCGACGAGGATGGCCGCTTCACCGCCGAGACGCTGTTCGGCGAGGCGAGCGACGCCAATCTGGAAAAGGTCAAACGCGGCAACGGCATGATCGTCAATTTCCCGCGCGGCAAGGGCGAGGTGTTCCACGCCGGAAGCTGCGAATGGGTCGCCGGCCTGCTAAGACAGGACCCGATGGTCGAACGCGTCACCAAAAATGTCCTCGATCGTTATCTCGGAAAGCCCTGACATGTCGAAAGTCCAGACCGCCGCGCAAGCCACCGACGCCCGGCGAGACTCGCATCTGTTCTATCTGTCCAGCCTGCGCCGGCCGCTGATCGACCGCGCCGAGGGCATCTATATGTGGACGCAGGACGGCCGCCGCTTCATCGACGGCTCGAGCGGCCCGATGGTCGCCAATATCGGCCACTCCAACCGCAATGTGCTGGATGCCATGAAGCGGCAGATGGACCGCGCCACCTTTGCCTATCGGCTGCATTTCGAGAACGAGCCGGCGGAGGAGCTGGCACGCGAACTGGCCGGCAAGCTGCCGGAAGGCATGGACCGCATCTTCTTCGTCTCGGGCGGCTCGGAAGCGACGGAATCCTGCATAAAGCTGGCGCGGCAATGGGCCGTCGCCACCGGCCAGGCCAGCCGCTGGAAGGTGATCACCCGCTTCCCCTCCTATCATGGCGGCACGCTGGGTTCGCTCTCGGTCACCGGCGACGATGCGCTGGCCGAAACGTTCGAGCCGATGATGCGGGCTATGCCGACCGTGCCGGCGCCGAATGCCTGGCGCGACCGCGACAATCTCTCGATGGAACAGCGCGGCATCCGCTATGCCGACATGCTGGAGGAGAAGATTCTTGCGGAAGGTCCAGACAGCGTGGTCGCTTTCATCATGGAGCCGATCGGCGGTGCGGCGACCGCGGCAATGGTCGCGCCGGACAGCTATTATCCGCGCATCCGCGAGATCTGCGACCGCTACGGAATCCTGCTCATCCACGATGAAGTGATGAGCGGCGCCGGCCGCACCGGCAAATTCCTAGGCGGCGACCATTGGAACTGCAAGCCCGACATCGTCGCGCTGTCGAAGGGGCTGGGTTCGGGCTATGCGCCGCTTGGCGCGCTCGCCGCCCCGATGCGGCTGGTGCAGCCGCTGCTTGACTCCGGCGGCTTCCAGCACGGCCACACCTATGCCGGCAACCCGCTGGCCTGCGCCGCCG
>NZ_RZQI01000863.1:0-2498 GCF_003998335.1 Mesorhizobium sp. M7A.F.Ca.CA.002.05.1.1
CGGCAGCACTGGTCGTGTCGTTGGCAGGCGCTTACGACACCATCATCGCGCCGGCGACCTCGTCGGGCAAGAATGTCGCGCCGCGCGTCGCAGCGCTGCTCGATGTCGCGCAGGTGTCCGAGATCATCGAAGTCGTATCGCCCGACACCTTCAAGCGGCCGATCTATGCCGGCAACGCCATCCAGACGGTGCAGTCGAGCGACGCCAAGAAGGTGATCACGGTGCGCACGGCCTCGTTCCAGGCAGCCCCCGAGGGCGGCTCGGCGGCGGTCGAGACCGTCAAGGCCGCGGCCAATCCCGGCCTGTCCACCTTCGTCGAGAACAAGCTTTCCGAGACCGACCGTCCGGAGCTGACCTCGGCCAAGATCATCATCTCGGGTGGTCGTGCGCTGGGTTCGGCGGAGAAGTTCCAGGAGGTCATCCTGCCGGTCGCCGACAAGCTCGGTGCCGCCGTCGGCGCCTCCCGCGCCGCGGTCGATGCCGGCTATGCGCCGAACGACTGGCAGGTCGGCCAGACCGGCAAGGTGGTTGCCCCCGATCTTTACATCGCGGTCGGCATCTCCGGCGCCATCCAGCATCTCGCCGGCATGAAGGATTCGAAGGTCATCGTCGCAATCAACAAGGACGAGGAGGCGCCGATTTTCCAGGTTGCCGACTACGGCCTCGTCGGCGATCTCTTCGTCATTCTGCCGGAGCTGCAAAAGGCGCTTTGACGCTTTCTGCCAAAGCGTATTAAATGGTGAGGGTGGGGTAGACGAAGTCGCCCCGCCCTTTTAGTTTGCACCGCACAAAAAGCAGGCCGCAAAGGCCTTTTGACGGGATCGGTGTAATGAGCAAGATCGAGACGATCGGCATCATCGGCGCGGGCCAGATGGGCGGCGGCATCGCCCATGTCTCCGCGCTTTCGGGCTACAAGGTGCTGATCTACGATATTTCGCCCGACCGCATCGAGAAAGGCATCGCCACAATCAGCGGCAACATGGCCCGCCAGGTGGGGTCCGGCAAGCTCGACGAGAAGGTGCGCAACGACGCGATGGGCCGCATTTCGGCCGCGCCCGCGATGGCCGATCTTGCCGGCGCGGATCTGGTGATCGAGGCGGCGACAGAGGACGAGACGGTCAAGCGCAAGATCTACGCCCAGCTTTGTCCGCAGCTCAATCCCGAAGCCATCCTGGCGACCAACACCTCGTCGATCTCGATCACGCGGCTTGCCGCGCAGACCGACCGGCCTGAGCGGTTCATCGGCATACATTTCATGAACCCGGTGCCGCTGATGAAGCTGGTCGAGCTGGTGCGCGGCATCGCCACCGAGGACCAGACCTTCGAGGCTGCCAAGACCTATGTGAAGCAGCTCGACAAGACGATCACGGTCTCGGAGGATTTTCCGGCCTTCATCGTCAACCGCATCCTGTTGCCGATGATCAACGAGGCGATCTACACGCTCTATGAGGGTGTCGGCTCGGTCGACGCCATCGACACCGCCATGCGGCTCGGCGCCAACCATCCGATGGGGCCGCTGCAGTTGGCCGATTTCATCGGGCTCGATACCTGCCTGTCGATCATGCAGGTGCTGCATGACGGCCTGTCGGACTCGAAGTATCGCCCTTGCCCGCTGCTGGTGAAATATGTCGAGGCCGGCTGGCTCGGCCGCAAGACCGGGCGCGGCTTCTACGACTATCGTGGCGAGCATCCCGTTCCGACGCGCTGAGCGCATCGTCGACGCAAATCAGGGACAAGCCTTCGGATCGGCGGTTGACAGGCTCGATCAGGAGGCCGCCGCCAGCGGCTCTGTCCGGCCCTCCACGATCCGTGCGTCGGACGCCACGGAGACACAGCCGCGGCCGGCCGCCTTGGCCGCATAGCAGGCCGCATCGGCTCTCGCGATGATCTCGTCGACCTCGCCGCAATTGGCATTGATCGCAGCCAGTCCGATGCTGGCGCCGATCACGTGAAGACGGCCGTCCCAGGTGAAGTCCAGCCCGCCGATCGCATCGATGATGGAGCGTGCCGCGATCTTGGCGCCGGCTGCCGAACCCGATTTCAGAATGACCGCGAATTCGTCGCCGCCGAGGCGAGCGACGATATCGTCTGGACCAAGCACGCCGCGAATCGCCTCGGCAACCCGCTTCAGCAGCGCGTCTCCCGCCGCGTGTCCGCCGGTGTCGTTGACCAGTTTGAAGTGGTCGAGATCGATGAACATGAACTGATGTCCGGCGCCTCCGACCGACTTCGTCGTGTCGGCGGTGCCATCCTTGCGCGCCTGGCCGACCAGGTCTTCCATGGCGCGGATGAAGCTCGAGCGGTTGGCAAGGCCGGTCAGCGCATCGTGTGCCGCGGCATGCGCCAGCTGGCGCTGCAGCGCGCGCGCATCGGTAAAGTCCTGGAAGACGATGACCAGCCCGCAGAATTCGTTCCGTTCGTTGATGATCGGCGACACCACCTGGCGGATGCTGCAGCGCGTGTCGTCGCGCCGGATCAGGACGGCGCGGCTGTTCTGG
>NZ_RZQI01000864.1:0-2494 GCF_003998335.1 Mesorhizobium sp. M7A.F.Ca.CA.002.05.1.1
CATCCGAGGTCGGCAGATAGACGCGGGTCGCACAGGGCTGCCCGGCGGCGCCGGCGGCATCGGCGTAATAGGCCACGCCGCGGCAGGTCTGGTGCTGGCGGTCCTTGTCGAGCTTGACCTTGGGATCGAAGCGCCATTTCTCCTTTCCGCTCGCGGCATCGATGGCGATGGCGAAATTATGCGGCGTGCAGATGTAGAGTGTGTCGCCGATCTTCAGCGGCGTCACCTGATAGGTGGTCTCGCCGACATCGTCGGGACCCTTCACATCGCCGGTCTGGTAGGTCCAGGCAGGCTGCAGCTTGGCGACATTGTCCGGTGTGATCTGGTCGAGCGGCGAATAGCGCTGGCCGAACTGCGTGCGGCCGTAATAGTGCCATTCGCCGGCCGGCACATCATTGCCGAGATTGGCGTTGGCGACCACCTTGTCGGTGCCGAGTTCGCCGGCAATATCCTTCGGATCCGAAGTCATCGAATAACCGGCGACGGCCAATGATGCCAGCACGGCAAGGATCAGCGGCGCGCGCCCGTCAGGGCCGACGAGACCCCGCCTCGCCCACGGCGTCAGCAGCCAAAAAGCGAGAAGCACGATGATGCCGCCGCGAGGCCCGAGTTCCCACCAGTCGAAGCCGGTTTCCCAGACCGCCCAGGCCAACGTGCCGAGCACGATCACCGCGTAGAGCCACAAAGCAGTCGACCTGCGCCGGTAAAGCAGCCAGGCGGCGATCAGGAAGGCAAGGCCGGCAACGACATAGTACCAGCTGCCGCCCAGCATCGCCAGGCGGATGCCGCCGCCGCCGAGTGCCAGGCCGATGAGGAAAAGAATGAGGGAGGTGATGGTGACAGCCAAGATGATACTCCTTCGACTGTTGCGCTTTGCGGCGCTGCCATGGCAACCCGGCATTGCGTCGCTGCCCGAAGCACAACTTTCTCCCGACGGTCCCGCCTGTCAAGCATGGGCCTCAAGCGCAGGCGGTAATGGTCCATCGCCATTGGGATAACATCGACCGCACTGGGAGCGTGGGCAGCAATCGGGCACTTTAGCGGAACAAAACGTAGACAGTTCTGGTCTTTCCCCACCGAATCACTACATTCGGGGCGATGTCCGGCTTTTCCGAAGACATGCCCTTTTTCGACGAACCCAATGCGCGGCCCACGGCCCCGTCGGGCATCGCCGCGCGCGCCATGGCTGCCCGCAGCGGACACAACAACGCACCCGACTATCTGAAGGGCCTCAACCCGGAGCAGCGGCTGGCGGTGGAAACCACCGAAGGCCCGGTTCTGGTGCTGGCCGGAGCCGGCACCGGCAAGACCCGCGTGCTCACCACCCGCATCGCTCACATCCTCGCCACCGGCAAGGCGTTCCCGTCGCAGATCCTCGCGGTGACCTTCACCAACAAGGCCGCGCGCGAGATGAAGATCCGCATCGGCGTCCTGATCGGCGAAGGCAACGTCGAGGGCATGCCATGGCTCGGCACCTTCCACTCGATTGGCGTGAAGCTGCTTCGCAGACATGCCGAACTCGCCGGTTTGCGCTCCGACTTCACCATCCTCGACACCGACGACGTCGTGCGGCTGATCAAGCAGCTGATCCAGGCCGAAGGTCTGGACGACAAGCGCTGGCCGGCCAAGCAGTTCGCCCAGATGATCGACGGCTGGAAGAACAAGGGACAAGGCCCGTCCGACATCACCGAGGGCGACGCCCGCGCCTTCGCCAACGGCAAGGGCCGCGAACTCTACAAGGCCTATCAGGAGCGGCTGAAGACGCTGAACGCCTGCGATTTCGGCGACCTGCTGTGCCACCCGATCCGCATCTTCCGCGCCAATCCGGACGTGCTCAAGGAATACCACAAGCGCTTCAAATACATCCTCGTCGACGAGTACCAGGACACCAACACCGCCCAGTACATGTGGCTGCGCCTCCTGGCGCAGCGGCCTCAAGGCAAGCCGATCTCCCCCCTTGAGGGGGAGATGTCCGGCAGGACAGAGGGGGGCGCCTCGCGCCGACAGGCTGGAGGGACAGCGCCCCCCTCTGTCGCCTCCGGCGACATCTCCCCCTCTAGGGGGGAGATTGGGCGCTCTTCGGCCGAAACCCGCGCCACCGTAAACATCTGCTGCGTCGGCGACGACGATCAGTCGATCTATGGCTGGCGCGGTGCCGAGATCGACAACATCCTGCGCTTCGACAAGGATTTTCCCGGCGCCACCATCATCCGGCTGGAGCGCAACTACCGCTCGACCGCGCACATCCTTGGCGCGGCCTCCCACCTCATCGCCCACAATGAGGGCCGCTTCGGCAAGACGCTGTTCACCGACCGGAACGATCCGGAGGACGGCAAGGTGCATGTCCACGCCGCCTGGGATTCCGAGGAAGAAGCGCGCGCCGTCGGCGATACCATCGAGACCTACCAGCGGCAAAAGCACAATCTCAACGACATGGCGATCCTGGTCCGCGCGTCCTTCCAGATGCGCGAATTCGAGGACCGTTTCGTCACAC
>NZ_RZQI01000865.1:0-2490 GCF_003998335.1 Mesorhizobium sp. M7A.F.Ca.CA.002.05.1.1
GGTCAAGCTTGGCACGCGTCGGCAGGAAGCGGAAGCAGGCATCGGCCTCCTTGGTCCGCCCATCGCGCGCCAGGCGTCCGGCGAGCACATCGCGCAAACGGTGCAGATAGAGCACGTCGGAAGCGGCATATTCGAGCTGTTCGGGCGACAGCGTCTCGGCCGCCCAGTCCGACGATTGCTGCGCCTTGGAGAGGCCAACGCCAAGAAGCTCGAAGCAGATGTCCTTCAGCCCGTGGCGGTCGGTGTAGGTGCGGGTCAGCCGCGAGGCGATTTTGGTGCAGAACACCGGCTCCGGCATCACGCCGAACGCATTGTAGAGCACGGCAAGATCGAAGCGTCCGTAGTGGAACAGCTTGGTTACGCCACGGTTCCGCAGCAGGCTGACGAGGTTCGGCGCCTTCTTCTGGCCAGGCGCGATCTGGATGACGTCGGCCGTGCCGTCGCCGGGCGAAATCTGCACCACGCACAGCCGGTCACGATGCGGATTGAGCCCGAGCGTCTCGGTGTCGATGGCCACTGCCCCGACATTGTAGTGCGAGAGGTCGGGCAGGTCGTTTTTATGGAAACGGATATCGGCCATTGTCTTCTCCGGTCGAGCTCTACAGTGTCCCCTGACCCGCAAGGGACGCTGCAGCGCTTTGTCTTGTGGCCCGTCCTCGCCGCGATCCGCTGAAAAATCAACAGGAAAACAGGAGTTTCCGCCGCTCAGCGCGTCAAGGCATCGAGAATCCGCGCCCAGGAGCGCTGGCCCTTGTGGAAGGAGCTGAGCTCGTATTTCTCGTTGGGCGAGTGGATGCGGTCGTCGTCGAGGCCGAACCCGACCAGCAGCGATTCCATACCGAGATAGGTCTGGAAATCGCCGACAACCGGAATGGAGCCGCCGCTGCCCGTCGTCACCGCCGGCTTCGGCCATTCGTCGGACAGCGCATTCTTGGCCTTGGCGAGGAAGGGCGAGTCGTAGGAAAGCTGGATTGCCGGCGAGCCGCCATGCGGATGGAATTCGACCGAACAGTCGGCCGGAATCCGCTCCTTGACGAATTTCTGGAACGCAGCGCGAATTTTCTTGGGATCCTGCTTGTGGACAAGGCGAAACGACACCTTCGCCGAGGCTTCCGCCGCGATCACCGTCTTGAAGCCCTTGCCGGTATAGCCGCCGATGATGCCGTTGAACTCGGCCGTCGGCCGCGCCCAGGTCAACTCCAGCACGGAGCGGCCCTTTTCGCCCGACGGGATCGACAGGCCGACCGGTCCGAGGAACGTCTCGGCGGTCTCGCCGAGCGTCTCCCATGATTTCAGGATCTGCGACGGTGTTTCCTCGACGCCGTCATAGAAGCCGGGGATGGTGATATGGCCGTCCTTGTCGTGGATATCGGCCAGCACCCTGGCCAGGATCCGGATCGGATTGGCGGCGGCACCGCCATAGAGGCCGGAATGCAGGTCGCGATCGGCCGCCTTCACCGTGATCTCCTCGCCGACCAGCCCGCGCAATCCCACACAGATCGACGGCGTCTCGCGGTCCCACATGCCGGTATCGCAAACCAGCGCGAAATCGGCCTTGAGTTCGTCGGCATTGGCTTCGAGGAACGGCTTCAACGAGGGCGAGCCGGATTCCTCTTCGCCCTCGAACAGGATGGTGATGCGGCAAGGCAGATTGCCGTGCACCTGTTTCCAGGCGCGGCAAGCCTCTACGAAGGTCATCAACTGGCCTTTGTCGTCGGCCGACCCGCGTCCGGTGATCACCTTGTGATCCGGCCCGACCTCCTTGACAGCAGGCGCGAACGGATCGCTTTCCCACAATTCGATCGGATCGACCGGCTGAACGTCATAATGGCCGTAAAACAGCACATGCGGCGAACCGGCCGGGCCGTCATGGTGCGCAACCACCATCGGGTGGCCTGGTGTGTCGCGAACGCTGGCGTCGAAGCCGATCAGCTTGAGTTCGGCCACCAGCCATTCCGCCGCCTTGCGGCAATCGGCGGCAAAGGCCGGATCGGTGGAGATCGACTTGATCTTGAGCAAGCCGAACAGGCGCTCGAGGCTCTGGTCGAGATTGTTGTCGAGACGGTCGAGGACGGGGGAAATTGCGGACATATGTGAAGCCTTTCGATTCAGAACCCGAACCGTAAAGGCAGGACAGGAAAACGAAAAGCCCGCGATCATTGGACCACGGGCTGCAAACGTCTGTCTGGGATAAAAAAGACCGCCGTGGTGGAGGGGGAACCACGGCGGCCTTCTACTCGAAACGATGCGGCAGCCCGGAGAGGGGGGATAGGCTGCCGCAGGTGTCCGGATTAGGCGGGGGACGGGCCTTGCTCCGGACTCGGCGAAAACTGCCGATGACGTGTATTTGGGTCTCTGAACGTGGCGATTCAAGGGCACGAAAATTACAGTTTTGTAACATAGGCGTGAGCAGGGTGACGGCGATCTGTCAGGGTGTTGCCGGAACCGATAGTCGACGCTGCCTTTGGCATGGACCAGCCGCCGCGCCGC
>NZ_RZQI01000866.1:0-2477 GCF_003998335.1 Mesorhizobium sp. M7A.F.Ca.CA.002.05.1.1
GCATAGTAGATGCCGTAGCTGCCATCCGAGAAGCGGCCTGGCCTCAGCGTCGAGCAGTGCACGAAGGGCGCCATCACGAAGCTGGCGCCGGGGCCGGAAACCCGCCTTGCGGCCGACACCTTGCCGAGGTCGCCGATCTCGAACCTTATGCGCGGGTTGGTCTTCGCCTCGACCGAGGCCAGCGCCTCCCAGTCGCGCGGGTCGGCAATGTCCTCGAACAGGTCGATGGGCGGATGGATGGAGCGGATGATGCGGAAGGTCTGGGGCCAGTCAACGCGGCGCCTGACCGCAAGTCCACTCACCATGCGCCACGCTCCGCATCGAGCCATTCGCGCATCGCCGAGAGATCGGAGATTTCGCCGCGCAGCATCAGGTCGAGGGCCGACTGGCCGCCGAAGGTGGCATTGGGCTTGCGGATCCAGGCGTAGCCGCGTGCCGGCTCCGTGAACAGATAGCGCAGGCCCTTATGGATGCCCATCAGATGCGCCATGCGGGTGCGCAGGTCGCGGTCGATCCTGCCGACGCCGCCTTCTTTCGCCCCAGTCTTCCAACGCGCCCAGGTCCGGGCCGACATGCCGCCGAGCAGGATGCAGGCCTCCAGGTCAGTGAGGTTCCAGGCCTTGAACAGATTAACCGTGGTGCGCGCCAGCGCGCCGGCCTCGTCATCCGATATGACGCTGCCAACCGTGGCCGGTGTCGTGACAATGGACTGAAGCTGCATTTTGTTGCCTCGCTATTGGCAGATATATAGCATGAATTTGCCAATTGGCAAGGAGATCAGCAAGGCAGGGCCATCGCTTTCAGGCCAATGACGGCTTCCGTCTTGTGAAGGCCACCAATCGCCAAAGTCGGCGCCGCCCCTCATCCGCCTGCCGGCACCTTCTCCCCGGATAGTGACGGGGAGAAGGTAGCTGGCCGCATCGCTGGCGCCTATTCTGCAACATTGGAGATTGGCGAAACCGTCCATGACGGCGTCTTTCTCCCCGTCACTATACGGGGAGAAATGCCCGGCAGGGCAATGAGGGCCGGCGCTGACCTCGGCGATACCGGACGGACAGCGCGCCACATATCGTGGCGCGCCCTGACCAATTTTACTCCGCCGCCTCATACCCCGCGATGCCCTTGATCTCCAAAAAATCCTCGAGCCCGTATTCGGCATATTCGCGGCCATTGCCCGACTGCTTGTAGCCGCCGAACGGCAGGCCGGCGTCCCACTGGGGATAGTTGATGTAGACATTGCCGGTGCGCATGCGCGCCGCCACTTCGCGCGCCTTCTTCATGTCCTTGGCCTGGATGTAGGAGGCGAGGCCATAGACGGTGTCGTTGGCGGTCTCGACCACCTCGTCGACGCTGTCGTAGGGCATGATCGCCAGCACCGGCCCAAAGATCTCCTCGCGCGCGATGCGCATGTCGTGGGTGACGTCGGCGAACACCGTCGGCCTGACGTAATAGCCGCGGTTGAGTTCGGCCGGACGGCCGGGGCCGCCGGCGACCAGCGTCGCACCTTCATCGATGCCGGCCTGGATCAGGTCCTGGATCTTGTCGAACTGGATCTGGCTGACGACCGGGCCAAGCTTGGTGCCGGCAGCGTCGGCGGGGCCGACGGTGAACTTTTCCGCCGCGGCCTTGGCATAGCCGGCCGCCTCGTCATGGCGGTCGCGCGGCACGAACATGCGCGTCGGCGCGTTGCAGGACTGGCCGCTGTTGCTGAAGCAGCCGGCGACGCCCTTGCTGACGGCGCTTGCGAGGTCGACATCCCCGAACAGGATGTTGGCCGACTTGCCGCCAAGCTCCTGATGCACGCGCTTGACCGTGTCGGCGGCGGCCTTGGCCACCAGGATGCCGGCACGGGTTGAACCGGTGAACGACATCATGTCGATGTCGGGGTGGCTGGACAGCGCCTGGCCGACGCCCGGTCCGTCGCCATTGACGAGGTTGAAGACACCCTTCGGCACGCCGGCCTCGTCGAGGATTTCGGCGAAGATGATGGCGTCGAGCGGCGCGATCTCGGAGGGCTTCAGCACCATCGTGCAGCCGGCGGCAAGCGCCGGGCCGACCTTGCAGGTGATCTGGTTGAGCGGCCAGTTCCACGGCGTGATCAGCCCGACGACGCCGATCGGCTCCTTGACCACCAGATGGTTGCCCTTGACGTGGCGGAATTCGAAAGTCTTCAGCACGTCGGCCATCTTCTGCAGATGCGCAAGACCGATGCCGACCTGGCTGTCCAACGCCATCTGGCGCGGCGCGCCCATCTCGCGTGACACAGCGACGGCAAGATCGCCACTGCGCTTCTTGTAGACCGCGATGATGCGGTTCAACAGGTCGAGCCGCTCGCCAACCTCGGTGAAACCAAAGCTGTTGAAGGCGCGCTTGGCGGCGGCCACCGCTTTGTCGACATCGGCCTTGGAGCCGAGCGAAATCTGCGCAAAGGCGTCCTCATTCGAGGGATCGATGACATCGAAAGCGTTGGGCACAAC
>NZ_RZQI01000867.1:0-2471 GCF_003998335.1 Mesorhizobium sp. M7A.F.Ca.CA.002.05.1.1
GGTGACGATGGCGCGGGCGAGAGCCACACGCTGCCGCTGCCCGCCGGAGAGCTGGTGCGGCCGGCGGCCACCAAGCTTGCCAAGCTGCACCAGATCGAGCGCGCGTTGCACCTCGGTAGCGATGATCGCCCTGGCCTCGCCGCGCACCGACAGGCCGAAGGCGACATTGTCGGCGACGCTCATATTGGGAAACAGGGCATAGTTCTGGAACACCATGCCGATACGGCGCTTCTCGACGGGCACCCGCTCGACGCTCTCGCCGCCTATGGTGATGCGACCCGAGTCAGGAAAATCGAAACCGGCGATCTGCCGCAGCAGCGTGGTCTTGCCGCTGCCCGACGGCCCGAGCAGAGCGTAGAAGCCGCCATCGGCGAAGTCGATGGAGACGTTGTCCAACGCCTTGTGTGCGCCAAAGCTGCGCGAGACATCGGATACCTGCACGCCGGCCATTATTTCTCTCCGCCGAATTTGAAAAACCGCGCCGTCAGCAGCATCAGCGCCATCGACACGACAATGATGATGGTCGAGACCGCGTTGATCTCGGGCGTGAAACCCTTGCGGATCGCGGCGTAGATTTCGACCGGCAGCGTCGTCTGGCCCGGCGTCGCCAGGAAATAGGACACCACGAACTGGTCGAACGAAACGGCAAACGCGAACAGCCCGCCGGCGATGACGCCGGGCATGATCCAGGGCA
The DNA here is from genome assembly GCF_003998335.1 of Mesorhizobium sp. M7A.F.Ca.CA.002.05.1.1. NCBI lineage: Bacteria > Pseudomonadati > Pseudomonadota > Alphaproteobacteria > Hyphomicrobiales > Phyllobacteriaceae > Mesorhizobium > Mesorhizobium sp. M7A.F.Ca.CA.002.05.1.1. Next base: position 695 of record NZ_RZQI01000867.1, read on the forward strand.
GCGTGACGCGGCGCGTCACCTGCCACTGGTTGGCGCCTAGTGAGCGCGCCGCCTCTTCCAGCTCCGGCGCGAAGGTCTGCAGCCGGGCCGAGACGACGACGATGACATAGGGCAGCGCCAATGCGACATGGCCGAGCAGGATCGCATGCAGGCCACGGCCGATACCGACGCCGAAGAAGAAAATCAGCATTGCCGTGCCGGTGATCAGCCACGGTATGGCGATCGGCGGAAACAAAAGCGCCTGCAGGAACTTCTTGCCACGAAATTCGTAGCGATAGAGCGCCAGCGACGCCGCCGAGCCGAGCACGACGCAGATGATCGTGGTGATGACCGCGATCTCGACGCTGTTCCAGGTCGCTGCGATCAGTTGGTCGTTCTGCCACAGCGAAGCATACCATTCAGTCGTCCATTCGAACGGCAATTGGTAGAAGGGAGAAACGTTGAACGACATCAGCGCCATGATGATGATCGGCAGATAAAGAAAGGCAAGCAGCAGCCAGATGTAGAGGCGGCCGAGTCCTTCGAGGATGCGGGTCGTCGTCATCACGCGGCCCTCCGCAGCACTGGCGACGCCACCGCCAGGATGACCAGCACCACCGCCAGCAGGATGAAGGAGAGTGCGGCACCGAGCGGCCAGTTGAACACGGCGACGAACTGGTCCTCGATGACCGTTCCGTAGAAGGTGCCGGTGCGGCCGCCCAGGATGCGCGGTTCCATGAACGAGCCGACGACCGGCACGAAGATCAGCGCCGCACCCGCGACCAATCCGGGCATCGACAGCGGGATGATCACCCGCTTCAGCACCTGCAACCGCGATGCGCCAAGCGAGCGCCCGGCCTCGATCAGCGAGTCGTCGATGGCCTGTAGCGTGAGATAACAGGTCAGCACCATGTAAGGCACATAGGAATGCACCAGCCCGATGATGACGGCCGGATAGGAATACATGAGGTCGATGTTGATCTTGAACGGCAGCACGGCATTAAGCGCGGTGTCGAGGATGCCGCCTTCGCGCAAAACCATCGCCCAGGAAAAGATGCGCACCAACCCATTCGACCAGAACGGCAGGATGACGAGCAGGAAGATCGCCTCGCGGCTGCGCCCCTTCAGCACCTTGGCGAGCACATAGGCGGCGGGATAGCCGATGACGATGCACCATAGCGTCACTTCGAGGCCAAGGCGCAGCGAGGCCAGCAGCAGCGTCAGATAGAGGCTCTGCGAGAAGAAGGCGGCATAGTTGCCAAGCGTGAACGCCCACGGCTTTCCCGACAGCGGCAGCTCGGTCATGAACGAGAAGAAGACCATGGCGGATAGCGGCAGGAAGATCGCCACCGTCAGCCAGAGATAGGCCGGTGCCAGCAGCGGCAATGCCGATCTCAGCCCGCTTCGCGACGCTGTCGCAGCTGCCATGGTACCCTCCTCCCAGGATTGGAAGAACCAGCCGACGCGAACCGCCGGCTGGCCTGGCTGTGATCTTACTTCACGTCGACCTTAAGCTGCTGCCAGAGCGCCAGATAGGCTTCGCGCTGGGCGTCGGTGATCGGCGCCTGGAACTGGATGCGCTTGGCCACTTCGGGATCACCCATGACCTTGCGGTTGAAGGCATCCTCGGGCAGCGCTTCCACCGCCTTGGTGTTGGCGGAGACGGGAGCACCGACCTTGGTGACCCATTCGACGTAGAATTTCGGGTCGATCATGTAGTTGATGAAGGCCTCGGCGCCGGCGACGTTCTTGGCGCCGAGGCCTTCATCAACTACATGATCGACCCGAAATTCTACGT
>NZ_RZQI01000868.1:0-2471 GCF_003998335.1 Mesorhizobium sp. M7A.F.Ca.CA.002.05.1.1
GTCGCAAGGACCACCCTTGGCCAGCACTGCGGGCACGTTTTCCGCCTTCAGCACCCTCTTGGGCGTCGCTGCCGGATCGACTGCCTTGCCCGCTTCGAGATCGCGCTCGCTGACGAAGCCATGGCGGTTCAACAGCACCTCCAGCGCCTTGATCCATATCTGGTAGTAGCTCGATGAATAGTAGACAGCCGGATGCAGCGATTCCCGTGCGTGCCGGCTCTCGTCGATGTTCCACGCGCCCATGGCGCCGGCAGTCAGCGTAACGCCGAGCGCCCGCCTTTCCCAGGCGGCATGGAAATAGGGCTCGTCCTTTTCGGGCGCGACGGGGCCGAACCCCATCTGCCCGCCAAGATCGTGCGGCCCGTTCATGCCGGCTGCCCCTCTATTTCAGGTCTTTGGGCCAGGCCGGTCCCGATCATCGCATCACGGCTGACCAGCTCCGCCAGCCGCTCCTCGCTCCAGCCCTCGGTGCCCTCAGGCCGCATCGGCACGACGAGATAGCGCAGCTCCGCGGTCGAATCCCAGACGCGTATTTTTGTCCCGGCCGGCAGCGTGAGTCCAAATTCTTCCAGCACGCCGCGCGGATCGATCACCGCGCGCGAACGATAGGGCGGCGCCTTGTACCAGACCGGAGGCAGGCCGAGCACCGACCACGGATAGCAGGAGCACAGCGTGCAGACGACGAGATTGTGCGTCTCCTCGGTGTTGAACACCGCCTGCATGTGCTCGCCCTGGCGGCCGGTATAGCTGAGCGATGCGATCGCCGCCGTCGCATCGCGCTTCAGCCATTCGGCATAGGCGGGATAGCTCCAGGCTTTCGCCACCACCCTGGCGCCATTGCGCGGGCCGATCTTCGTCTCGTAGGTATCGACGATGACGTCGATCGCGGCCGGATCGATCAGCCCCTTCTGAGTGAGGATGGTTTCCAGCGCGCGCACGCGGGCGGCAAACGGATCGAGGTCGTTGTCGTGGTCATGATCGTGTGACATGGCCGCAAACTACGTTTCCAGTGATGCCGCCGCAAGCGCAACGGCTTGGGCCAACGGCACATGGCGCTGGCCCTGTCACATCATTCGGCCGCCGCCCGCTGCGGTTCGGGCAGCATGTCTTCCCTGGCCTTGAATAGCGACGGCTGATCCCCCGCTTCGACCGGGCCCGTCTCGCCCTTGCGCTTCGACCAGAGCCCGACCAGCCAGCCCGAGAGATTCTCCATGTAGACATAGATCACCGGCGTCACGAACAGGGTCAGCGCCTGCGAGGCAAGCAGGCCACCGACAACGGCAACGCCCAGCGGCTGGCGCAATTCGGCGCTGGCGCCGGTGCCGAGCGCGATCGGGAACGTGCCCATCAGTGCCGCCAGCGTCGTCATCATGATCGGCCTGAACCGCATCAGGCAGGCCTTGTGGATCGACTCGGTCGCCGACATGCCTTCTCGTCGCAGTTCAAGCGCGACGTCGACCATCATGATGCCGTTCTTCTTGACGATGCCGATCAGCATCAGGATGCCGATCACCGCGATAACAGACAGATCCATGCCGGCGAAGCGCAGCGCAACGACCGCTCCCAGCACGGCCGATGGCAGGCCGGTAAGGATGGTCAGCGGGTGGATGAAGCTCTCGTAGAGGATGCCGAGCACGATATAGATGGTCAGGATTGCGCCGCCGACCAGAAAACCCTGGTTGGCAAGAGAATCCTGGAAGGTCTTGGCCGTGCCGGCAAAGGTCGTCGAGATCACCGTCGGCATGCCGATCTGCTCCTTGAGCGCATTGATGCGCGTCACGCTGTCGCCCAGCGCCACGCCCTGCGGCAGATTGTAGGAGATGGTCACGGCTGGAAGCTGGCCGAGCTGGTTGACAGTCAGGGCGCCGGCCGTGCGATCGACCCGGGCGAAGGCGCCGAGCGGAACAAGACTGCCGCTCGCCGTCCTCATCTGGATGGCCAGCATCCGCTCGGGCGACCACTCGATCTTGGGATCGAGCTCGGTGATGACTTCGTAGCTGTCGGCCGAACCGAAGATTGTCGAAACCTGGTCGGTGCCGAACCCGCCATAGAGGGCGGAGCGCAACGTGTCGGTGTCGATACCGAGCTGGGCGGCCTTGTCGCGATCCACCACCAGCGTCGCCTGCAACGCATTGTTCTGCAGGTCGCTGGTGACGTCGGTGAAGTTCGCATGGTCGGCAGCCATCGCGTCGTTCAGTTTCTGCGCCCAAATATCGGTCAGGCCGGTATCAAGGCCCTGAACCACGAGCTGGTAGGCGCTGGCCGACGACCGCGAGCCCAGCCTCAAATTCTGCACCGGCTGCATGTAGGTCTCGATGCCCGCCACGCCGGCCAGTTGCTTGCGCAGGTCCGAAAGCACCTTCTCGATATCGGGGCGCTTGTCCTTGCCCTTAAGCTGGACGAAAAGCTGCCCCTGGTTGAGCGCATTGTTGCCGCTGCCCGCCGACCACGCCACATGGTCGACATAGGGC
>NZ_RZQI01000869.1:0-2464 GCF_003998335.1 Mesorhizobium sp. M7A.F.Ca.CA.002.05.1.1
GGTGTCATCGTGGTGAATTTGAAGAGATGAATATTGCCGGCCGTCCGCTTCCCTCATTCGGGAACGATGCCTCGGTCAAACGCGTTTAGCCGGTGTTTATTCGACGGAGGTCCGAATGCCGGGTGCAACGACGCACCGACGCATGCAACTGGGTGATCTATCCATTTTCTATCGCGAGGCAGGGCCGCCAGAAGCACCTGTCTTGCTGTTGCCGCACGGCTATCCCTGCTCTTCGTTCCAATTCCGCCGACTGATGCCGGCGCTCGCCGACCGCTGGCGAACGATTGCATTCGACTGGCCGGGCTTCGGATACAGTGGCACACCAGATCCGGCCGCCTTTGGCTATGATTTCGACGCCTATTGCGACGTGCTTTCCAAACTTGCCGATGAATTCGGTCTCGAGCGCTACGCCTTGTGGCTGCATGATTACGGCTCGCAGATAGGACTCCGGCATTCGATCTCGCACCCCGAGCGGATCAGTGCCCTGATCATCCAGAACGGCGACATCTACGAGGACGTGCTTGGCCCCAAATACGCCACGATCAAGGCTTGGTGGGCCGACAAGACGCCCGACAAGCACCGTCCGCTCGAGGCCGCGGTAAGTGAGGACGGGTTCCGGGCCGAGTTCATCGGAGAAGTGGCTGACGACATCGCCACGCGCGTGGCGCCCGATCTCTGGAGCCTTCACTGGCCACTGATGAACACGCCGGTTCGTCGGCAGATCGCCGTCGGTCTGATGGAGAAGCTGGAAGCCAATCTCACCTGGTTTCCGCGCTACCAGGCTTATTTGCGTGAACACCATCCGCCCACGCTGATCGTTTGGGGGCCAGAGGACGGCTATATGCCCGCGGCGTCGGCACGGGCCTATCATCGCGATCTGCCCGATGCGGAACTGCATCTGATCGAGGGGGCGGGTCACTGGCTGCTCGAGACACATTTCGACGACGCGCTGCCGCTGGTCCATGATTTCCTGGGTCGTGTTCACGGCTGATCACAGCCGGTGTCCGCTACGCTCAGTTGCTGTCCGCCTGACTGAAGGAGAACCTCATGCCGACCAAACCGACCATCGCGCGCATCTGGCGCGGCCGCACCCGCCGCGACATCGCCGACGCCTATGAGCCATACCTGCGTGCCGAGGGTATTCCGCCCCTCGAGAAGACAGCGCTTGGCGTCCAATTGCTGCGCGCGGACCGCGATGCCGAGACGTGGTTCACAACCATCTCGTATTGGGCCGACATGCAGGCGATGACCGCCTTTACCAAAGGCGAACCGACCAAAGTCCATCATCTGGACCGCGATCCCGAGTTCCTGATCGAACTGCCGGAGCGGATCGACATCCACCGGATATTCGTCGATCGCCAGGGATTGCGCTGAACGGCGAATCTGGTGGTTCGCAATCTCGCCTTCTTCGCGGTGATGTCGCTGATCTGGGGTCTGACCTGGGCGGCGATCAAGCTCGGTCTCGATGACGTGCCTCCGCTCCTGCTGGCGGCGGCGCGCTATTGCTGACCGCCGCGCTTCTGGCAACAGCGGTGCGTGGAGCCGGCGCGGCATTCGCCCACGGGCGAACGGTGGTCTCGGCATTGCTGGTCAACACCGGCACCTACGAGCGGTGAAGCGATGGCCCGCAATCCGTCCGCAGCTACCGCCGCCCGAAAAGCCGTTCGATGTCCGCCAGCTTGAGTTCGATATAGGTTGGGCGGCCGTGGTTGCAGGTGCCCGAACCGGGCGTCGCCTCCATCTGCCGCAGCAGCGCGTTCATCTCCTCGGCCTTGAGCAGGCGGCCGGAGCGCACAGAGCCGTGGCAGGCCATGGTCGCGGCTATTTTGTCCAGCCGCTCCTTCAGCGTGTCGACCGTGTCGTTGTCGGCGATCTCGTCGGCGAGGTCGCGCACCAATTGCCCGACATTGGTCTCGCCCAGCATCGACGGCGTCTCGCGCACCGCGACGGCGCCGGGGCCGAAGCGCTCGATGCCGAGACCGAAGCGGGCCAGCGTTTCCGAATGCAGCGCAAGCCGCTCGGCGTCCTCTTCCGGCAGGTCGATGATCTCGGGCAAAAGCAGCATCTGCGAGGGCACCGGGCGCGAGTGCAGCGCATTCTTCAGCGCCTCGTAGACCAGCCGTTCATGCGCCGCATGCTGGTCGACGATGATGAGCGAATCCCTGGTCTGGGCGACGATGTAGTTTTCATGCACCTGGGCGCGCGCCGCGCCCAGCACCGCGCCGAGCAGGGTCTCGGCCGCTTCATCCTGCCCTGCGCGTGCATCGGCGCTGGCAAGCGGACCGGCATCGAAAGCCGCTTGCTCGTTTTCACGCAAGCCGCGCTGCTCGAAGCCCGCACCCTCGAAACCCATATCGAGCGGCCGCTGCGACGACCGGACGGGATCGAAGCCGGACGGGCCCGACGCGCGGTAGGCCGCGTCGTAGCTGCGGTGGCCGTTTGCCGGTCCGCCGTGGCCGTAGGA
>NZ_RZQI01000870.1:0-2455 GCF_003998335.1 Mesorhizobium sp. M7A.F.Ca.CA.002.05.1.1
GCCTTCCGAGCGTCCGCCGGGCGCGGTTCCGGCACCGGAATGCCGGGCGCTGGTGCCGGAACAGATGGTCCAGGCACCGGAGCATCGGCAGGCAAGGGCAGCGGAGACTGCGTTTTCTGCTGTGTCTGCTTCGGCGTAACCGACCGATGTCTTCGTGGTTTCAGGCGCTTTCCGCCTCGCGGTTTAAGAGGCTGTTCGGCTCTTGGTGTCAACGGCTGCTCTATCCTCGGCGTCAACGGCTGGTGATGCCGATGGCGAAGTCTCGCCTCGGCCGGCATCACCAGTAAGGCCGTGACGGCCATGACGAACAAGATCCTGAACGTTCGGGAAAAGACAATCGACCCCATCGCCGTCAACGGCGCCGACGCAAGGTGGTTGCCTCGGCCGCATCACGAACGGTAACCGCTCCGTTACGCACCGATCGCTTCCAGCCCTTCCTCCAGCCAGTCGGCGAGCAGCGGCATGCCAAGCAGGTATTTCGCGGTGCGCTTGTTGGCGCGTTCGCGCGCGGCCGCCAGCGCGTCCGCCCATTCGGTGGCGTCGTAGTCGCCGCGACCGACCCAGGCCAGCGCGATCAGTTCGGCTGCTTCATCGACATTGAGGTCGTTGATCAGCTCACGCAGCTCTTCCTCGGTCAGATTCTCGGAGCTTTCCTCGGCAAGGCCGTCATGGTGATGGTTGACGTGGGACTCGCCATCGAGTTCGACCTCGTGCTCGGCGCCATCGGCATAGTCTTCATTGACGGCCGCACTCAGCGCCTTGGCCTTGAGGATGAACAGGCGCACAGTGTCGGGGCCGATCGAAAGCTCCCAGTCCTTTTCAAGCCGCCGCTGCAAGGGCCGTCTCCCTCAGGTCGTTTGCCGGATGATAGCGGATTTGCGGCATCCGTCACCTGATGTTCTCCGCACGCAATTTTCCGGGATGAAACGCAAGCCGACCGGCGTTAGTGTTGCATTCTCACCCTCCAGGAGGCTTCGATGCATAAAAGAGTGCTGATCCAGGTGGCGACTGCCCTTGTCGCGCTGCAGTTCCTTGCCGTTCCAGTGTTCGCCGCCGGCGGTGACAGTGGCGGCAGCGATCAGACGGTCACCCAATGCAAGAAGGGCGAAGTCTGGGACAAGAAGAAGAAAAAGTGCGTCGCACCCCAGGAGGGCATGCTCGACGACGACAGCATCTATGATGCTGGCCACGCGTTGGCGATGGCCGGGCGCTATGACGAGGCGATCGCCGTGCTCAGCCTTGCCGCCAACAAGCAGGATCCGCGCATCCTCAACTATCTCGGCTATTCGCACCGCCATTCCGGCCGCGTCACCGTCGGCCTCGGCTATTACGAGGAAGCGCTGCGCATCGATCCGAACTACACGCTGGTGCGCGAATATCTCGGCGAAGCGCATCTGCAGATCGGCGATCTGGCCGGCGCCCGGCAACAGCTGATGGAAATCGAGAAGCGGACCGGCAAGGGTTCGCGCGAATATGGCATGCTGGCCGAGCAGATCGACCATTTCATGAGAAGCTGAAAAGATCCCAGGGCTCTTCCAAGCGGCCGCGAGCGATCGCGGCCGCTTTTTGCTGCCCCCAGCCTCATTCACCGCCCTGGCTGATGAAAACGGGGATGATTTTAGCAAAACCGATTTTTGGGCGTGAAAAACCCGCTGACATTGCTATATTCAGGGAAATTGCGGTGAAACGGTTCCGTTAGCCCGAGGCTGCCGGACCCGTTTTCTTTTTGTACCCATCGACAAGGCTTTCCCCGAAACGCGGGGGTGGCAGCAGGAAAGGTCAGGCATCATGAACAAGGTCCCGATGACAGGCGAGGGGTTCGCGTCATTGAAGGAAGAACTGCGCTGGCGCCAGCAGGAAGAGCGGCCGCGCATCATCGAGGCGATCTCCGAAGCGCGCTCGCATGGCGACCTGTCCGAAAATGCCGAATATCATGCCGCCAAAGAGGCGCAGAGCCTCAACGAGGGCCGCGTCAACGAGCTTGAAGATTATATCGCGCGGGCCGAAGTGATCGACGTCAGCAAGCTCAGCGGCGACAAGATCAAGTTCGGCGCCACCGTGGTGCTGGTCGACGAGGACACCGAGGAAAAGAAGACTTACCGGATCGTCGGCGACCAGGAGGCGGACGTGAAGTCCGGCCGCATCTCGATCTCCTCGCCGATCGCGCGTGCGCTCATCGGCAAGGAAGTCGGCGACGCCATCGAAGTCAATGCGCCTGGCGGTGCCAGGGGATATGAGATCGTCCAGGTGCAGTTCATCTAGGGGATTTGAGGGGGGCGCGGCTGCGATTTTTAAGCTGAGGTTTGCGTCGCCCCTCATCGCCCTGCCGGGCATTTCTCCCCGTATAGTGACGGGGAGAAAGATGCTCCCGTCGACGATTTCGCCGATTTTCAACGTAGCAGAATAGACGCTGGCCTTGCGTTCAGCTCTCTTCTCCCCGTCGTTATACGGGGAG
>NZ_RZQI01000086.1:0-11841 GCF_003998335.1 Mesorhizobium sp. M7A.F.Ca.CA.002.05.1.1
TCTGCAGGTCCTGGGCATCCAGTTCAAAATCGAAGACATCGAAATTGGCGGCGATGCGATCCCTGCGGATTGACTTTGGAATGACGATCAGCCCCTCTTGGAGATGCCAGCGGATGATCGCCTGGGCGACGGACTTGCCATGTTTTTTGGCGATGCCTGAAATGGTCGGATCGCCGAGCAGCCGGCCGCTGCCCAACGGGCTCCAGCTTTCGATACGGATGTCGTGCTTGGCGTGAAAGTCCCTGACACCGCGCTGCTGGAACTGGGGATGCAACTCGATCTGGTTGACGACGGGCGTCACGCCGGTTTCCGCGATGATCCGCTCCAGATGGTCCTGGTTGAAGTTCGAAACGCCGATGGACTTGATGCGGCCGGCCTGCCGGAGTTCGACCAGCGTCTTCCAGGCCTCGACATATTTGTCCTGGCTGGGCACAGGCCAGTGGATCAGGAACAGGTCGATCTGCTCAATGCCGAGCTTGGCCATGGTGTCATCGAAGGCGCGTAGCGCCGCATCGCGCTGGTGTGCGCCGTTGCGCAGTTTCGAGGTGATGAACAGCTCAGCCCGCGACACGCCGGCGCTGCGGATCGCCTCTCCGACCCCTTCCTCGTTCTGGTAGCCTTCGGCGGTGTCGATCAGACGATAGCCGGCCTCGATGCCCCAACTCACCACCTCGGCGGTAATATCCTGGTCGACCTGCCACACGCCAAGGCCGAGCTGGGGAATGGCGGAGCCGTCGTTCAATGCAATCTGTTCGGGCATGATGGGCTGTCCAGGCATGGGGGGATCCTTTGCAAAGCGGGTCCGGGCGGTCTGCCCGGTGCACAGCCTATCTAGGTCCGACAGGATGCGACGACCAGCCGACAGCGGACAAATTGCCGTGTGAAGTGCGCCTGCAAGTGTGACTTCGGCGTCGGCCGCATCCTCACCGCGGCCGGCGCACCGCCCTCACCACCCCGGCGGATGTGCTGCCGCAATAGAGGCGGTCGCCGCCATCGGATTCCAGCCCCGACACGCCCATGCCGGCCGGCATGTCGAGCTTCTCGAGAACCTTGCCTGATCGCGGGTCGACGCGGCGCAGGTCGCTCTGGTCGCCTTCCCAGGTGGCGTGCCACAGCTCGCCCTCGACCCATGTCACCCCGGTGACGAAACGGTTGGATTCGATGGTGCGCAGGATCGCCCCTGTCTCCGGGTCGATCTGGTGGATCTTGCGTTCGCGATATTGCCCCACCCAGAGCGTCCCTTCGGCCCAGGTCAGCCCGGAATCGCCGCCGCCGCCCGGCGCCGGAATGGTCGCCAGCACCTGGCCGGTATCAGGGTCGATCTTCTGTATCAGGTCGTCGGCAAGCTGGAAGAAGTGCTGGCCGTCCCAGGCGGTGCCGGCATGCGCCGCGACGTCGATCGAGCGCAGCGCTTGGCCGTTTTCCGGGTCGAAGGCGTTCAGCTTCTCGCCCGAGGCGAACCAGACATTGTTGCCGTCAAAACTCACCCCATGCACCCTCTCCACATCTGGAAAGGGTCCGTATTCGCGCAGAATTTCGGCCGCTGACTGTTTCATGTCCTTGTCCTCACTGAGATGGTCTGATGTCCCCTACTAACCACTCGGCAGCGGCGCCGGGAGTAACAAGGTGGTCGTGAATCCCGCCACCGGCGGCGTCATCCAGCGGCGCGCCCGGCCGTGACCGAAAAACTGCACCTTGCCGGCCTCGCCAAGCTGCTCCAGCGCCCGTTGCACACTGCGTTGGCCGGTGCCAAGCGCCAGCGCCAACGCCGAACTCGCCCAGGATTCACCATCGGCAAGGAAAGCCAGCACCGCCGCGTGCCGCTCCTCGATCGGCCGCGCCAGCACCAGCACCTCGCGTGCCTGGCGCGGCGCCAGCGCGAAGCCCTGGCTGGTCGCGCCGATGTCGGCCAGGCCGCGCAATTCGGTGCGCAGCCGGCCGATCTCGACCCGCAGCCGTGCCCGGTGCGATTCATCGGCGTGCCTGCCGCCGAAGGCTTGCGCGATCAGCCTCGCCCTCGACACATCGCCTGGCCACGCTTCGGCGAGCGTACGGGCCAGCGCAAACAGCACCGGGCGCGTTGCCAGCGAGACCGTTTTCTCCTGTTGGCGCACGACATAGCGAAAGCTATCGACCAGCAATGCCGGCGACGCTTGCAACGCCTCGACGTCCTCAAGCAGCAACGAGCGCTGCTCGCCAGCCGCGATCAGCCGCGCCGCCGGTGTGTCCAGCGCCAGGAATGCGCGATCGACTTCAGCGATGAGCCCCGCAATGCCGGCCTGGCGGGCGGCGTGGCGTGCCCACTCCAACGCCCTGCGCGCCCGCTTCGTCTTGAGGCGCCGCATCGCGATGCCGGCGACGGCCAGCTCGTGGGCGGCGCGCGAGGCCGGCGGAAGCGGCATCGGATCGAGCCCGCCCAGCACGTCTTCGGCCTCGTCGAGACGGCCGATCAATAGCAGGCGGCGCACCTTGAGGTGGCCGGCATGCGCTGCGTTCAGCCGGTCGCCATGCTTTTCCAGCGTCGCCCGCGCCGCATCCAAAGCCTTGGCCGGCCAGCCGAGATCGCGTGAGACCAGCGCGATCTCGGCCTCGGCAACGACGCATCTCGCACGCGCAACCGCCTCTTTCGGGCCGAAGCCACGCGCGGCCCGCCGCAGCAGCGCCTTGGCGCGATCAAGATCGCCAAGTTGCGCCATGGCGATGCCGCGCAGCGCCAGCGCCGGCGGATCCTCGCGCAGGGCGACGCGATCCAGCGCGCCGAGCGGATCGCCTCCGGCCAGCGCCAGCGCCGCGGCGGTGATCAGCGAATCCATTCAAATCCCGTCACACTTGTAACTCCCACCCTTGTGCGTCGCCGCCCTAACTTAAATCCGTACCATGAACCGGCAAGCCGCATCGGCCAACTCTATCGGCAACGTGCGGCACGCCAAGGGAGAACCGACAATGCCAACCGACACTCCTCTCCATGACGCGGCCGAAGGCACCGTGAGGATGCGCCACCCCTGCTGCGACGGGCCGGCTCCTGCAAATCCCGTCACACTTGTAACTCCCACCCCCGCGCTTCACCGCCCTATTCTGGCTGACAGCAAGCGACAACAGACTGGCAAAGGAGACGACCAATGACCAAGCACATCGCAATGAAGACCCCGCCGATCGTTTCGAGGCAGGACTGGGAAGCCGCCCGCGAACAGATGCTGGTGAAGGAAAAGGCAACGCTGCGGGCCAAGGACGCATTGGCCGCCGAGCGCCGGCGCATGCCGTGGATGGAAGTCGACAAGGCCTATGTGTTCGAGGGGCCGAACGGCAGAGCGAGCCTGCTCGATCTGTTCGAAGGCCGCCGCCAGCTGATCGTCTACCGCGCCTTTTTCGAGCCCGGCGTGCATGGCTGGCCCGATCATGCCTGCCGCGGCTGTTCGCTGGGCGCCGACCAGGTCGGCCACCTCGCCCATCTCAACGCCCGCAACACCACTCTTGCCTACGCTTCGCGTGCCCCGCAAGCCGACATTGCGCGGCTGAAGCAGCGGATGGGCTGGCAGATGCCCTGGTACACAATCACGGACAGTTTCGACAAGGACTTCGGGGTCGACGAATGGCACGGCCACAACGTCTTCATCCATGACGGCGACCGCATCTTCCGCACCTATCTCATCAACAGCCGCGGCGACGAGGCGATGGGCACCGTCTGGAGCTATCTCGACGCGACGCCGCTCGGCCGCCAGGAAATTTGGGAGGATTCGCCCGAAGGCTATCCGCAGACCCCGCTCTATTCCTGGTGGAACTGGCACGACAATTACGACGCCGGGGCCGACAAGAAATGGGAAGAAGTGTCTGCTGCCGGCGAGGCTGCATTCCGCGACAAGGGCGAGCAGTAACGGTTGTTCAGTCTGGGTTCCTCTCCCCACTCCGTGGAGAGAGGAACCTGTCGTGGCTGGCATGATCATCAAGGATTAAGGCGATGAGCGATATCCATACCGGTGCCGGCAGCACGATCCCGGAAGCCGCAACCCTCGGGCTGGCCGACTGGCTTTGCCTTGCCGCGGCACCGACTTTCGCCGTGATGGCGCTGCTCACCTGCATCTTCAGCGGCGATGCGGCCATGCAGTGCATGGGCATCGACGCCTCGCCCCTCACGGGCATGGCCGCGATGTATCTGCTGATGAGCGCCTTTCATCTGGCGCCCTGGCTGCGGGTGATCTCAGGCCGGCAGGCCCGCTAGACCATTCCAATTCCAGACACCCCACACATCGGAGAAGACAATGAGACTGGTCAGGCTGAGAGCGCCGGGCGGCTTGGGCAATCTCGACCTGGTCGAGGAAGATCCGCCCCAGCCAGGGCCGGGCGAGGTTCTGGTCAGGATCCGGGCCTGCGCGTTGAACATGCGCGACGACTTTGCCGTGCAAGGCAAGATGCCTCTCGCCGACGGCCGCGTTCCGCTCTCCGACGGCGCCGGCGAAGTGATTGCCCTCGGCGACGGTGTCGATGCACTCAAGCCCGGAGACAGAGTCGTCAGCGTCTTCTATCCCTGGTGGCTGGGCGGTGACATGACGCCCTGCACCCGGCGCGATATTCCGGGAGACAGTTTCGACGGCTTCGCCAGCGAGTATGTCTGCATGCCGGCGCACGCTTTCACCAAGGCACCGGCAGGCTATACGCATGTCGAGGCGGCGTCGCTCACCTGCACGGGCGTTACTGCCTGGCGCGGCCTGGTTGTGTGCGGCAAGGTGAAGCCGGGCGACGCGGTGCTGGTCCTCGGTTCGGGCAGCGTATCGCTGTTCGCGCTGCAATTCGCCAAAGCCGCCGGCGCCCGGGTCATCGCCACCTCATCCGACGAGCAGAAGCTGGAAAGGCTCACGCGCCTCGGAGCCGACGCCGTCATCAACTACAAGTCCGTCCCGGACTGGGGTCGCAAGGCCAGGGATCTGACGGGCGGACGCGGTGTCGATCACGTGATCGAGGTCGGCGGACCCGCCACGCTGGCGCAGTCGATTATCGCCTGCCGCACGGGCGGTCACATCGCGCTGGTCGGCGTCCTGACCGGTTTTGCGGCGGAAGTGTCTATCCCTGCCCTGTTTTCCAACCAGATCCGCATCAGCGGCATTTCCATCGGCAGCCGGGCCGACCAGGAGGATATGATCCGGGCGATAGAGACTATCAGGCTGAAGCCCGTCATAGACCGCCATTTTCCGCTGCAGGACATCGCCACCGCCTTCGCGCATTACGAAACCCAAAAGCATTTCGGCAAGGTCTGCCTCGACGTTTGAGCGGCCTCCGCCAGCAGCACGATGAAGAGGACCGTCGGGTCCGCGCCTTCGTCGTGATCCTGCCTAGGTCGCGATGTCGTTGACCGGCATCAGGGGCTTGGGAAGATCGGCCTCGCCGAGCCCGCTGCGCAACTCGATCTCGATGTCGCGGCAAATCTGCGAGATCGGGACGTCGTTGGCGTTGCCCTCGAACGGGTTGGCGCTGCTTTCGCCGACCTGGTCGAGGGACATGTAAGCCCAGCCCAGCAGCGTGCTGAACGGGATCGTCAGCCAGATCGCGATCGACCCGAGCGCCCCACCCAATTTGCCCATATCGGCAAAGACGGGAACGACCCCGAACGGCAACAGCGTGCAGAAGATCATCACGAACATCGAACTGACGATGGCGTATTGCCGGGGATAGGGATTGTTCTTGATGCGATCGCAGCGCGCCTGCTGGTCATGGAAGTCGCGGATCAGCTTGGTCAGTTCGCCATAGATCTGAGGAGGGAGCTTTGTGTCCTTGAACAGCGCATTGACCTGGACAGATTGCAGTTCGAGCAGGGCTATCGCCGGCTGGGGCGATTTCAGGACGTCCTCGGCCTGTTCGGCGAGCAGCGGACGGAATTCGTCGGCGATCGAGCTCGCATCCTCATGGATGCGGTAGCGCCGCCGGTATTCGATATTGGCGGCCCGCGCCATGGATTCCCATGGCATCGGCCGGCGCAGGGAAAAACGCAATGCCGTCATCCAGGCGATGTGGCGATAGATGAGCTGTCTGGCCGTCGGCGCGTCAAGGAAATCCCTGCAGAAATTGGACCACAACCGGCTGCTGGCCGTAATTTGCGTAAAAGCCTGCAGCGCGTCGCTGCTGCGGGTGAACACCTGCGAATTCTTGAACCCGGCAACGAGTGACACGGTGGTGCCAAGCACCAGCACCACCGACCATGGCACCGAAAACCCGGCGATGCCTGGAAGACGGTAAGCCGCCACGGCCAGTCCACTCACCACCACCATGTAGATGACGCTGCGCCGCGACCACAGCGCGAAGTCCACTATTTTGTAGGAGCGGCCTACATACATCGGGTCCCCTCAATTTATCGACAGGTGTGGTTTTGCACGGGCGGAATCTCGTCGCCTCATTGTGCCTTTGCAGCCCCGAACCGCAACCCGTCCATCAACAGCTTGACCAGCCGGCGCGAGCGGTCGCGCCATTCGGGGGTGTCGGGCGCTGAGTAGATGCCGCCCAGCGCGTGCAGCACGTCGGAAGCGTCGACGTCGCCGCGGATGGTGCCGTCGGCCACCGCCGCCTCGACCAGCTGCCGCAAGGCTTGCGACACCCGGCCGAACGTGTCGGAAAACAGCGTCGAATTGGTGGTGAGCACAATGCGCAGGCTGGTCGCCAGGCCGCGCTTGGTGGCGATGTAGTCGACGAAGCGCTGCATCCACTGTTCCAGCGCGACATCGGACGGATGTTTCTGGGCAAGCTCGCCGGCGGCCGCGCAGAGCGCCTCCACCTCCCGGCGATAGACCACCTCGACCAGATGCTCGCGCGTCGGGAAATGCCGGTAGAGCGTGCCGATGCCGACGCCGGCGCGGCGCGCGATCTCCTCCAGCGAGCCATCGATGCCGCGCTCGGCAAAGACCGACACCGCCACCTCGACCAGCCGGTCGCGGTTGCGCCGCGCATCGGCGCGCAGCGGCTTCGCGTCTACGGCCTCGGCCTTCTGTTCTGTAATGGCGGACGGCTCGCTGGCCAATTTTTTCTCCACATCGTGTCAGGGGGCTTGAACCCGGCCGGTTCAGCCACCACGTATTAAACGGAGGCGCCTCCGTTTTAGTGGAGCACCTTTATCATATAATCAGGGGAACCGGTATGTCACGTCTTTCGAACACGCAAGCCGACATCTCCCCTGCCCGCCTGCCTCGCGGGAGATCCGCTGCCATCTCCGCTTTCGCCGTCAAGACCTGACCGAACGGTTACCTTGCCCTTCCGCGGCAAGGCACCAGTTCAATCCCATCCGCGTCAAGCAACTGGAGCCAGACGCCCATGACCAGCCTTCCCATCACCCTCACCATCAACGGCCACCGACACGAACTGGAGGTCGATCCACGCGTAACCCTGCTCGACCTGCTGCGCGAGCGGCTTGATCTCACCGGCACCAAGAAGGGCTGCGACCGCGGCCAGTGCGGCGCCTGCACGGTGCTGGTCGACGGCAAGCGCATCAACTCATGCCTGGCGCTAGCGGTCAGCCATGACGGCGCCCAAGTCTTGACCATCGAAGGCGTCGCCCACGGCGAGGAACTGCATCCGGTGCAGGCCGCCTTCATCGCCCATGACGGCTTGCAGTGCGGGTTCTGCACACCCGGCCAGATCATGAGCACGCTCGGCCTGATCGCCGAGGCACAGGCCGGCGACGA
Organism: Mesorhizobium sp. M7A.F.Ca.CA.002.05.1.1; assembly: GCF_003998335.1. Lineage (NCBI taxonomy): Bacteria > Pseudomonadati > Pseudomonadota > Alphaproteobacteria > Hyphomicrobiales > Phyllobacteriaceae > Mesorhizobium > Mesorhizobium sp. M7A.F.Ca.CA.002.05.1.1. Next base: position 7,662 of record NZ_RZQI01000086.1, read on the forward strand.
TCCCGAACGCATCCGTGAGGGGCTGAGCGGCAACATATGCCGATGCGCGGCCTATGGCGGCATCGTCGAGGCCGTCCTGGAAGCCCAGCAACAGCTTGTCAAAGCCGACCGGAGGACCGCGGCATGAGAGATTTCGATTACATCAGGCCAGCCACCATCCCCGACGCCATCGCCGCGGCAGCCGAGCCGGGTTCGGCCTATCTCGCCGGCGGCACCAATCTGCTCGACCTGATGAAAGGCGGCATCACCAGTCCCGAGCGTATCGTCGACATTTCCCGGCTGCCGGAGCTCAACCGCATCGAACGGCTGGACGATGGTGGCCTGCGCATCGGCGCGCTGGTCCGTAATGCCGACCTTGCCTACGATCCGGCGTTCGCGAAATCCTATCCGGCGGTGGCCGAGGCGCTGCTGTCGGGTGCTTCGGCGCAGCTTCGCAACGCCGCCACCGTCGGCGGCAATCTGCTGCAGCGCACGCGCTGCAGCTATTTCTACGACACCGCCAGCGCCTGCAACAGGCGCGAGCCAGGCGCCGGCTGCGATGCGCTGGGCGGCGAGAACCGCCTGCACGCCGTGCTAGGCTGGAGCGACGCCTGCATCGCCACCCACCCGTCGGACTTCTGCGTGCCGCTGGTGGCGCTCGACGCCGTGGTCGAGATCGAGGGCAAGAAGGGCCGGCGTCATGTGACACTGGAGGAATTCCACCGGCTTCCCGGCGAAACGCCGCAGCGGGAGAATGCGCTAGAGCCCGGCGACCTGATCGTGGCGGTGCGCCTGCCGGCGGAGGCGGCCTCCTTCTCCGCCAATGCCCGTTACCTGAAAGTCCGCGAACGCACCTCTTATGCTTTTGCCGTCGTATCGGCCGCGGCAGCGCTCGTCGTCGATGGCGGCAAGATCCGCGCCGCAAGGCTGGCGCTGGGCGGCGTCGCGGCCAAGCCGTGGCGAGCCCGAACGGCGGAAGCCGTCCTGCTTGGCGCGGACGCCAGCGAGGCGACCTTCTCCAGCGCCGCGGACGCTGCCTTGGCCGATGCCAGCCCCTCCGGCGACAATGCCTTCAAGATCGAGCTTGCCCGCCGCATCGTGGTCAGGGCGCTGATATCTGCGCTTTCGGGAACGCCCGAGCGTCTGCCAGCCCTTCCTGCCTCCCCGTTCTCGAACATTCCCGGAGCGCGCCATGTCGCTTGAACTCAGCCTCAACCAGCAACCCGCCCATGCCCGGCAGGGCTCCAGCATCGGCCAGCCGCTGACCCGCCGCGACGGCTTTCTGAAAGTCACCGGAGCCGCGCGCTATGCCGCCGACAACCACCCGCCCGGCATGCTCTACGCCGTGCTGGCGGTCAGCAGCATCGCGCGCGGCCGCGTTGCCGCTCTGGATATCGAGGCGGCCAAGGCGCACCAGGGCGTGGTCGAGGTGATGACGCCCAAGAACCGGCCGGCGCTCGCCGCTGACCCGGACGCCAAGGACCACCCCTTCATGTTCCGGCTCGACCTGCTGCAGAACGATCAGGTCCGCTACCCCAACCAGAGCATCGCCGTGGTGATCGCCGAGACGCTGGAGGCGGCAACCGAGGGGGCGGCTTTGCTGTCGCCGCGCTATGAAGTGCTGCCGGCGCGCGTTGGCCTCGACGGCGCTGAAAGCTTCGTGCCGCGTGGTGTCGGTGTCGGCGGTCCGGCCGTGCAGCACAAGGGCGATGTCGAGGCCGGCCTCAAATCCGCAAAGACGCGGATCGAAGCCACCTACGAGACGCCGGCCCAGTACCACAACGCCATGGAGCCGCATGCGATCGTCGTCGCCTGGGATGGCGACACACTGTCGATCGACACACCGAGCCAGGGCCTTGCCATGGCGCAGGGCCGCATCGCCGGCCTGTTCGGCATCGCGCCGGAAAACGTCCACATCCGCAGCCCGTTCCTGGGTGGCGGCTTCGGTTCGAAAGGCATGATCTCCGGGCCGCAGGTGCTCGGCATCCTGGCGGCGCGCCTCGTTGGCCGTCCGGTCAAGCTGGTGCTGCGGCGTGAGCAGATGTACGGCCCGGTCGGCCACCGTGCGCCGACGCGCCAGACGCTGCGCATGGGCATGGATGGCGAAGGGCGGCTGACGGCACTCGACCATCACGCCAAGACTGCGTCGAGCACGTTCGACGATTTCTTCGAACCGGCGGCGGATGCCTCGCACACGCTCTATGCCAGCCCGGCCATCGCCACCTCGCACGATGCGGTGCGGTTGGACACCGGCACCCCGCTGTTCATGCGGGCGCCCGGCGAAGCGACCGGCTCGATCGCACTCGAAAGCGCCATCGATGAGGCGGCACACGCCTGCGGCATGGACCCGCTGGAGTTCCGGCTGCGGAACTATGCCGAGGTCGAGCCCATGACCGGCAAGCCGTTTTCTTCCAAGGCGCTGCGCGAGTGCTACAGGCAAGCGGCCGAGACGTTCGGCTGGGCGAGCCGCCTGCTTCAGCCGCGGCTGATGCGCGACGCGGACGGTTTCCTGACCGGCTGGGGCATCGGCACGGCGACGTTTCCGGCCCTGATGTTCCAGGCCGAGGCCCGCGCCGTGCTGAGAAGCGATGGCAGCGGCCTGATGGAGACCGGCGCGCAGGACATGGGGCAAGGCGCCTGGACCGCCTTCGCCCAGATCGCCGCCGACGGACTGGGACTGGATATCGACCAGGTCGATTTCAGGGCCGGCAGTTCCGATCTGCCCAATGCAGGCATTGCCGGCGGCTCCGGCCACACGGCGACGGCCGGCATGGCGATCCACAATGCGGGTGCCGCCGTCATCGCCAGGCTCGCCGATCTCGCCACCGGTGACGAGCACTCACCGCTCTACGGCGCCGGCAATGAAGGCGTGCTGGCGCGCGGCGGTCGCCTCTATCGGCGCGACGATGAAAGCCGCGGTGAAAGCTATGCCGAAATCCTCACGCGCGCGGGCCTCACCGAGATCGAGGGCCATGGCAAGGGCGCTGCGGACCCGGCATCCCAGGAAACCTATGCCAAGCACGCGCATGGCGCCGTGTTCGCCGAGGTGAAGGTCGATCCGGATTTCGGCCAGATCCGTGTCACAAGGCTGGTCGGCGCGTTCGCCGCCGGGCGGGTCATCAATCCCAGGCTGGTGCGCAGCCAGTATTATGGCGGCATGATCTGGGGCGTCTCGTTCGCGCTGCATGAGGAAGCCATCACCGACCGGCGCTCTGGCCGGATCCAGAATGCCAACCTCGCCGAATATCATGTCCCGGTGAATGCCGACGTTCCGTCGGTCGAGGCGCTGCTGGTCCACGAGGACGACCCTCACGTCAACGCACTCGGCATCAAGGGGGTCGGCGAAATCGGCATCACCGGCACGGCCGGCGCCGTCGCCAATGCGGTCTGGCATGCGACCGGCGTGCGGCCGCGGCGCTTTCCGATCCGCATCGAAGACCTGCTGGGGTGAGGTGAGATCCGCCTAGCGGACGGGAAGCCAATTGCTCGGCTTCCCGTCCGACGAACGGTGAAGGCCCGGTCCGCCTTCGGGCGGATCAAAAGGTCCAGTGGGCCTTTTAAAAGGGCCGAACGCCCGAAGGTCCGGAGCGACAGCGAAGGGCCGGACAGCGGGCGCCAGGTCCCCCGCCGGCCCACCATGAGATCAACCGACTTCGCGTCAAGCAACTGGAGCCAGGCGCCCATGACAAAAACAACAATCCCAGTTCATCTCGATATCAACGGCCGTCATCACGATCTGCAACTCGAGCCGCGCGTCACGCTGCTCGATGCCTTGCGCGACCGCCTCGGCCTGACCGGAACCAAGAAGGGCTGCGACCACGGCCAGTGCGGCGCCTGCACCGTGCATGTCGACGGCGAGCGCGTGCTGGCCTGCCTGACGTTGGCCGCCCAAGCCGAAGGCCGCACCGTCACCACCATAGAGGGGCTTGCACGGGAGGGCGAAATGCATCCCGTGCAGGCTGCCTTCCTCGAACAGGACGCCTTCCAGTGCGGCTATTGCACGCCGGGCCAGATCATGTCGGCGGTCGCCTGCATTCGTGAGGGCCATGCTGGCTCCGACGACGAGATCCGCGAATACATGGCCGGCAATCTCTGCCGCTGCGGCGCCTATCCGCACATCGTCGCCGCTGTCCGCCAGGCAGCATTGGAGGCTGCATCATGAGGGATTTTTCCTATGTGCGCGCCAATTCGCTCGCTGCGG
>NZ_RZQI01000871.1:0-2454 GCF_003998335.1 Mesorhizobium sp. M7A.F.Ca.CA.002.05.1.1
CTCTCATCTGCGATCTCCTTCGGCACATAGCCGACGGCGACGGACTTCTTCGAATGATGCGCATAGCCGCCCGACGTCACCCAACCGCGCACGGCGCCATCGAACCAGATCGGCTCGTCGCCAATGACATCGGCATCGTCGGCATCGACGATAAAGGCGCGCAGGCGCAATTTGCCGCCCTGCCTGCGCTCGGCCAGCGCCGCGGCCTTGCCGATGAAATCGGCGTCCTTGCCGTAAGCAACAAAGCGGTCGAGCCCCGCTTCCAGCGGCCCGTAGATCGGCCGGTACTCGCGCCCCCATGAGCCGTAATTCTTGTCCAGCCGCAGCGCATTGAGCGCGCGCGAGCCGAAGAGGCCGATGCCGAATTCCTCGCCCGCCGCCATCAGCGCTTGATAGGCGGCGCGCTGGTATTCCGGCGCCACCCAGATTTCGTAGCCGAGATCGCCGGTATAGCTCACACGGCCGACCAGGCACGGCGCCATGCCGATATCCATCCGGCCAATGGCCATGAAGGAAAATGCCGCGTTGGAGACATCCGAGCGCGTGGCCTTTGCCAGCACATCCCGCGCCTTCGGGCCGGCGATCGACAGACCGGTGAGCCTCGCGCCCAGCGCTTCGATGCGGACCGATCCATCGTCAGGCAGGTGCTTCTCGAACCAGCGCATGTGGTATTGCTCGGCGATGCCGGAGCCGGCGAGGAACCAGCCATCCTCCCCCAGATTGGCCAGCGTGAAGTCGCCGATGAGCCTGCCGTCCTGCTTCAGCATCGGCGCCAGCGTCATGCGGCCGGGTTTCGGCAGTTTGCAGGTAAGCATCCGGTCGAGCCAGGCGGCCGCTCCCTCACCCGTCACCTGGTATTTGGCGAAGCTCGAAATCTCGGACAGGCCGACACTGTCACGTACCGTCGCGACCTCCTTGGCGACCTGCGTGAAGTCGCTCGAGCGGCGCCACGAGAACTCGTCCTTGACGCCTTCCGGCGCGTACCACAGCGGCACTTCCAGCCCATAGGCAACGCCCCATTGCGCACCCCCAGCAGACAGCAGATCATAGATCGGCGTCGTCTTCAGCGGCCGCCCGGCGGGCAGCTCCTCATTGGGGAAGCGGATCGAAAAGCGCCTGGAATAATTCTCGCGCACCTTGGCGTTGGTGTAGGCCATCGTCGCCCAGTCGCCATAGCGCGCGACATCCATCGCCCAGATATCGGCGCCGGGATCGCCCTCGATCATCCAGTTCGACAAAGCAAGGCCGACGCCGCCGCCTTGCGAAAAACCGGCCATGACACCGCAGGCGACCCAGAAGCCCGGCAGGCCGCGCACCGGCCCGACCAGCGGGTTGCCATCAGGGGCGAAAGTGAAGGGGCCGTTGATGATCTGCTTGATGCCGGTGTTCTGGAAGGCGGGGAAATGGCGGAAGCCGACTTCCAGAGACGGCGCGATGCGGTCGATGTCCGGCTCCAGCAATTCATGGCCGAAATTCCATGGCGTCTGGTATTCGGACCACGGCTTGTTGGCCTTCTCATAGGTGCCCATCAGCATGCCGCCGCGCTCCTGGCGCAGGTAAAGCTCGCCGTCGAAATCGACCGCGTGGATGATCTCGGTGCCGGTCTTGGCATTCCAGGCGGCGACCTCAGGCATGTCCTCGGTGATCAGGTACATGTGCTCCATGGCCAGCACCGGCAGTTCGAGACCAACCATGCGGCCGACCTCGCGCGCCCACAGGCCGCCGGCATTGACGACATGCTCGGCCACCACCTCGCCCTTGTTGGTGATGACGCGCCATAGCCCGTCGGGCCGGCGCACGATGTCCTCGACCTTGGTGAAGCGCTCCACTTCCGCCCCAAGTTTCCGCGCGGCCTTGGCATAGGCATGGGTAACGCCTGAGGGATCGAGATGGCCGTCCTCCTTGTTCCTGACGGCGCCGACGAACTGCTTGGGATCGAGCAGCGGCATCAGCTCGGCCGCTTCGTTGGGCGAGATCTCCTCGAGCTCGATGCCGAGATAACGGCCCTTGGCGACGACGCCGCGCAGCCAGTCCAGCCGCGCCTCGGTTGCCGCCAAAAGCACGCCACCGGTCAGATGCACGCCGGTCGCCTGGCCGGAAAGCTCCTCGATCTCCTTGTAGAGGTTGATGGTGTATTTCTGCAGCTTGGCGACGTTGGGGTCGCCATTGATGGTGTGCATGCCCCCGGCCGCGTGCCAGGTCGAGCCGGACGTCAATTCGTCGCGCTCCAGCAGGACAACATCGGTCCAGCCGTGGCGGGCGAGATGGAACAGCACGGAGCACCCGACGACGCCACCGCCAATGACCACGACCTTTGCATGCGATTTCATGAGTTTTGCTCTGTTATCAATGAGTTGGATGGGTGGAATGAATCGACATGGGAGGAGCCAAGCCGGTGTGCGCGCACAATCCTGCAATCATCACGGCTCGCCCTGCCCGATCGCTTCCTTGCGC
>NZ_RZQI01000872.1:0-2451 GCF_003998335.1 Mesorhizobium sp. M7A.F.Ca.CA.002.05.1.1
AGACAGCATCGAGCCCCGCGATCAGCCGGTCGCGGCCGAGAAGATAGTATTTGCGTGTCAGGTCGTAGATGTGGCGCTGCCAGCGGTAGACGCCGTCCATCAGTTCGGCATGGTTGGCCTTGAATTCGGGGCTGGCCGGCAACTCGCTGGTGCTCATGCGGCGCGCTTCACGTAGAGATGGAAGCCGCCATAGATGGCCGAGCGATCGCGGGCCGAAAATTCGCGCGAAGCTTGGTCCTGATAATCCCACTGGTCAAGCAGCGAGCTGGAGACACGGCCCGGCAACAGGCTGGGCTCGGCGGCGGTGCGGAAGATGACGCGGGCGCCTGCGGAAGCGGTGCGGGTGATTTCCGTCCACAGTGCGTTGAGCTGATCGTCGGTCATCCAGTCCTGCGCGTCGAGCAGGACGAATCGATCAACGGAGCCTGCATCCTTGCCGGCGAGGAATTCGATCAGATTGGCATGGTGGATGGCGACGCGGTCGACATTGCCGCGGATGGTCTCGTAATTCTGTTTTTCGAGATAGGCGGGCAGGGCGGCCTCGCCGGGGTTCGGATAGCGCCGGGCGAAGGCCTGCCAGGCGAAATAGTTGTTCTCCAGTGGAAAATCGCAAGCGAGTTTTTCCAGCCGGGCTTTCAGCACGCTGGCCATGGTGCCGTCGCCCGACGTGATCAGCGAATCATACTGCGCCGGTGGAATGCCGAGGCCGAACAGCGAAGCCTTGCGCGACGTCGCCCATCTCAAAAGCTTCTTGTCGAAGACCGGCGCCAGCTCCTCGTTGAAGAATCGGCGCTGCTCGCCGATGTTCCTGGCCTGCATGATGCCGGAGGGGTCGACGCCGAAGAATTTTCCCGTGCGGTGGCCCATGGCGATGAACAGGCCGAGCAGGCCGGTCTGGTAGAAATTGCGGTCGAACACAGTGATGCGCCTGATGCCGCGCCAGTTGCGGCGCTCCCAGTAGTGACGGCTGACAGGATCGAGATGCGGCGCGATGAAACGGTCATACGCTTTCGAATTGTGGCTGGTGTCGGCGGCGCCGAAGAAGCGGAACAGGTCGCCCTGCGATGGCAAATGGCGCACCGCCTCCAGCTTCATGCGGTTCAGCGCGATGTGCGCGGTGTTGAGGTCGACGGCGTCGACCCGGGCCGGCGAGCGCGTGAGGTAGGCCAGAATGTTGCAGCCGCCCGAGGCGATGGTGACGACGCGGTGGCCCTGGCCAAGCTGCATCGCCTCCATGTCGACATCGGGGTCTTCCCAGATCTGCGGATAGACGAGGCCGGAGAACAGGAAGGCGAACAGCCGCTCCGAAATGCCGGCCTTCGACAGCGGGCGGTTCTGGTAGACGGCCTTTCCAACTTCCTTGCCGCGGCGAAAAACCAGATCTGCGGAAACGTCCGTCATGGCAAGATGATTCCCCATTTGCTTTGCCGCAAGCGGGTAGCCTAGGGTCATGACAAGCCGGTGACAGCCTGTTGACGCCTCCTGACAGAGGTGGCGCGTAAAATCAGTTGATACCGCCGCGCAACTTCATCTGGCATCAACTTGCGCACTATCGAAGCCCATGATACCGCCGCGAACACACCCCTTACTGCGAACCAGTTGCACGTGCGTCATCCTCTCCAAGTGTGAAGCCCCATTGATACGGAGTGAGGCCGATTGGCACCTTGCTGTAGGAAGGCATTGAGGGGACGATGCCGGGCTTGAGTGACTGGTATCCATCGAGATAACCGTCGTTGAAGGTCTTGCTCGGGTAGGCAGGAATGTTCTTCACGATGGACATGGCGACTTCTCCTCAGAATATTGCGGACATGCGCCCGCCTCTGGCTCGCCATGTCCGCGCCCGGCAAGCATTCGTCATTGCCCTCCGAACCCGCCCGGCGTCGGCGTCGTCAGGATGACGGCGTCTCCTGCCTGCAGCACTGTCTGGTCGCAGGCTTTCAGCATGTCGATTGTGCCGTCCTTGCGGCGGACTTTGGTCGAGCCGACCTCGCCATCGCCGCCCCCATCCAGCCCTTGCGGCGGCCGGTTGCGATGCGAGGACAGGATGGCGCATTCCATCTTTTCGAGGAAGCGGATGGTGCGCTTGGTGCCGTCGCCGGCGTTCCATTTGCCCTTGCCGCCGGAATTTTCCCGAATGTGGAAATCCTCGAGCAGTACGGGAAAGCGCAGTTCCAGCACTTCGGGATCGGTGAGGCGCGAATTGGTCATGTGGGTGTGGACGCCTGAGGTGCCGGCAAAGCCGCGGCCCGAGTTCATCTGGCCGGCCGGCGAGCCGGAACAGATCGTCTCATAGTACTGGTAGATCTTGTTGCCGAAGGTCAGGTTGTTCATCGTGCCTTGCGCGTTGGCCATGGCGCCCATGGCGCCGAACAGCGCGTTGGTGACATGCTGCGAGGTCTCGACATTGCCGGCGACGACCGCGGCGGGGTAGGCGGGGTTTAGCATGCAGCC
>NZ_RZQI01000873.1:0-2451 GCF_003998335.1 Mesorhizobium sp. M7A.F.Ca.CA.002.05.1.1
CGCCTGGCCACCGTATTTGGCCATGGTGTCGAAGCCAAATTCCTGGTTCCACCAGGCTTCGGCGTCTTCCGGCCTGCCGACACGCAGGTGGACATGGCCGACGATGCTGTTTTCCGGCGTACCCTGCCAGCCGGCATCACCCGCCGGCACTTCGGCAACGACGGACGGAATGTTCAGCCGTTCTGTCGCCATGGCAATCTTGTCGCCGTTCCACTTCCAGTCCTGCGGACGGCGGTCGGCATAGATCTCGATGCCATTGCCTTCGGGATCGGTCAGGTACAGGGCTTCGCTGACCAGATGGTCGGAAGCGCCCTCGATCGCGATCTTGTTTGATATGGCGTGGTTGATCCAGCGGCCGAGGTCGGCGCGGCTGGGCAGCAGGAAGGCGGTGTGGAACAGCCCGGCGCTGCGCGGATCATCCGGCTTGGCTGAAGCGTCCTGCTCAAGCACCAACAAGGGACGGTTGGCGGCGCCCAGGGTGATCGCGCCATCGGCACGGCTCAACTCCTGCAGACCGACAATTTCGCGGTAATAGGCGGCAAGGCTTTCCGCGTCGCGCGCCTTCAGCCCGACGCGGGCAACGCTGACCGGGGTGGTGGCGGCAAAAGGCAACTCGCTCATCGAATGCTCCGTTCGACCGGCCTGCGATGAAGCTCCCAAAGCGAGAAGCCCCACTCCGCCGATCATTGTACGTCGTGTCAGTTCCAAAGTCAGGGTTCCCGCGCACGGCTGTTTCTTTTCCTGACCACAGATCGTCCATCTGCATCGTTCACACAAGACGCGAAGAAGCGAACATGGTGTTCACTATTGTGATCAAAAGCGGCGTTCCTGCCGGTTGCACGAAGCGATGCCGCTCGCTATCTCAGCGCCATGAAGGTCAAGGAAGCAGATATTCTCATCGTACCGGGCTACACCAATTCCGGCCCCGACCATTGGCAGAGCCGCTGGCAGTCGAAACTGTCGACGGCGCGCCGCGTCGAACAGGCCGAGTGGTCGAAGCCGGTTCGCGAGGACTGGACGGCGAGCGTTGCCGAGGCGGTCAACGAGGCCGAGCGGCCGGTCGTCCTGGTGGCGCACTCGCTCGGTGTCGCCGCTGCAGTGCAAGCCATTCCGCAGTTCCGCAAGCCGGTTGCCGGGGCCTTCTTCGTGGCACCTCCCGACGTCGCCAATCCCGAGATCAGGCCCAGGCACCTGATGACCTTCGGCCCCTATCCGCGTGAGCCGCTGCCCTTTCCCTCGATCGTGATCGCCAGCCGCAACGATCCGTTCTGCGCCTTCGATGTCGCGGAGGATATCGCCGGCGCCTGGGGTTCGCTGTTCATCGATGCCGGTGAGACCGGTCATCTCAACCCGGATTCAGGTTTTGGTCCTTGGCCCGAAGGTTCAATGACCTTCGCCAAATTCCTGACGGATCTGAAACCTTGAGCGTCTTCAGGACCCGATCGAATCGCGGACGCTCTTGATCAGCGTTTTTGCCCCAAGCCCGATCAGCGAATGCTCGGAGCCCATGGCCAGCAGGCGATAGCCCATCGACACGACCCGGCCGGCAATTGCCGGCTCGACAACGTAGATCGCCGCATGTTTGCCGGCCTTGCGGGTGCGCTCGGCCACCGATGCCACCGTCTCCATCATGCTTTCCAGCGTCGAATTGACGGTCGCACCATTGCTCCAGGCGATCGAGAAATCCGACGGGCCGAGGAAGATGCCGTCGATGCCGGGCGTGTCGAGGATGCCATCGAGCGCATCGAGGGCGGCACGCGTCTCGACCATGGCGAAGGCCATCGTGCGCTGGTTGGTGTCGCGCAGCCAGTCGGCCTGGTCGCCTTGGCCGTGGCGTGGAAAAGCGTAGGTCGGACCCCAGGAGCGCTCGCCGAGCGGCGGGTATTTCATGGCGGCGGCGAACAGTTTTGCATCGGCAACCGAATTCACCATCGGCGCGATGACTGCCTCGGCGCCGAAATCGAGCGCGCGGCTTGCCATGTCGAAACGGCCAACGGGAATGCGCACCAGCGCCGGCTTGCCGGCAGCGAGCACCGGCACCAGGCCACGCAGCACGCTGTCTTCGTGATGGCCGCCATGCTGCATGTCGAGCGTGACGGCATCGAAACCCTGCTTGGCGACGATTTCGACGGTCAAGGCATCCGGCACGCCGGACCATGCGGTGAACAGCGTTTCGTCGGCCGCGAGGCGGGACTTCAGGGACATGGATACTTTCCTTGTTAACTCCGGCAGTTTCAGCCGGAAACCGCGACAAAGGCAAAGAAAAACCGCCCGGATAGGCCGGGCGGTCGATTGGTCCAGCGTATGGCCGGGATCAGCGCATGGCCCGGATCAGGTGTTCTTGATCTGCTCGATCGCCTGCGCCATCAGTTCGTCCATCGTGCGGCGGATCTGGTGATCCGACTGCTCGACGCCGGCCGCGTCGAAATCCCCGCGGATTTTGCGGAACAC
>NZ_RZQI01000874.1:0-2449 GCF_003998335.1 Mesorhizobium sp. M7A.F.Ca.CA.002.05.1.1
AGCATGCGGCTCGCCGGCCGCGCCGCGGATGCGGCCGCCTTGCGCGATGCCTGGCATTTGCGTCCCCTACGTGCTGACCCCGGTCCCGCAGGCGCCGTCTTTGGCGCCTGGCGGCAGTTGGCCAGGCAGCCGCCCGCCGCTACGCCCGGCCGGCTCGGGAAGATACTCGACCAGCTTGGCCTCCATTGGGACGGCGCCGCGCTCGCCGACCTTTGCACGCAGATCGAAAAACTCGGGGTATCCCAGCGGTCGGCGCCATTCGACGCCGCGGCGATCGCCGCTGAGGTCGTCGCCATGCGTCCCGATGCCGAACTCTTTGGCTGGTGGCTCGCCGACCTGGTACTGGCGCAACGCCTGGGCTGGCCGCAGCCCCTGCCGCTCCTAATGGCGCAGGGTTTTGGACCATCTTTCCGCACCGAGGCCGGCGGTGGCCGGCGCATCCGGCCCGGGGACAAGAATTTTGAGCGGGCGGTTTGCATCGCGCTCGTCGCGGCCGCCGCGGACGCTTGTCGGTTGGCCGCCGAGCTGTCGCGCCGGGCCGAAAAACTCCTGGCGGTGGCGCCGAAACTGCGCGCCAAAGGCGCCGGCGACGTAATCTTTCTGCTGCTCAGTGAAGACGCCGTGTCCGGATCGCTGACGACGGACAATCTGTCGCGCTTTGCATCGCGACGGCTGTTCGAACGGCTGCAGCAACTGGAGGTCGTGCGCGAGCTCTCCGGCCGCCCCACATTCCGGCTGTTCGGGCTGTAGCGATGAGCGAAGCGTCCGCCCGCCGCAAGCCAAACGATCAGCCGGCGCTGCTCGACACCGAACTGGAACATCTGCCGCCGGAGCTGCGCTGGTGCGAATGGATGGCCCGCGTCGAAGCGGTGATCTTTGCGGCAAATGAACCGGTGACACGTAGTGTCCTCGCGCGGGTGGTGGGAAAAAACTGCAATATCGAGCTGATCATCGACGACATTCGCGCCGAACTCGCCGGCCGCCCTTACGAGCTGGTCGCGGTCGCCGGCGGCTGGCAGCACCGGACCAAAAAGGTTTTTGGCGACGCCATTCACGCAGCCTTCGGCACGGCAGCGGGCGAGGGAGCAAAAGAACTGTCGCAGGCGGAGGCGCTTGTCTTGATGTGCATTGCCTATTTCCAGCCGATCACCCGTGGCGAGCTGTCGAGCTTTTTCGGCAAGGAGGTGTCACGTGACCTGATCGGCGTGCTGCGCGCTGAGCAGCTGGTCGCCTCGGGGCCGCGCAGCCCGCAGCCGGGCGCGCCCTACACCTATGTGACGACCAAAACTTTTCTGTCGCAGTTCGGGCTCGACACGCTGCGCCAGCTGCCGGATTTCGAGGCGCTCGAGGACGCCGGGCTGCTGTCGAAGGAGAAGCTGCTGGATCATCCCAGGGTTTGCAGATATCGACGATGATGGCGCCAGCGCCGCGCTCGACGAATAGATGATCCCATCACGGCGGGACACACGCGATCTCGCCGCTCGTCACATAGAAGATTGCGCCACGCACGCCGTCTGGTCTCGCCGGCTGGGTCCTTCGCGTGACGGAAGGGAGGTGGCGGCACGCGTCCGCTTGTCGATGAAGGATAAGCGAACAGGCAATTGATCGAGCCTGGTCGCACATGTCGATCACCATTGAGAGCTCTCGAAGGGAGAAAGTTCAATTGAACCACGTCTACCTTGAGCTTCTCGCGACGATTGAGGCGTTAAGATCCAGCCCATCGGGGCGACCATTCAGACGCTGATGGACAAGGTTCGCGACCTTTCACAGACGATCAAAGCCCTGAAAGACGATCTCCACCAGACAGCCGGCTATGGCCTGCTAAGAACCTAGCCAGCCGGCGAGTGCCCATCCCGGCCATTGTCAGCGAGGCGGCCATCCCAACAAGATCGCCTTGCCGCCACCGCCAATGGCGGATGCTGACAGCAGCGCCATAAGAACGCCAACGTAGATGGGGAAGATCATCCTCGGGCTATTCGTCCTTCCAAATGACAGTCTTCCCCCGAAAATCCCAATGAAATTTGAGGTTGGCTTTCAGTACCTCGGTGGGGATCCTCGGCTCGATCGCTGTGTGGAGAGCGTTATACGTTTCTCGGCAGAAGCTCGGCGGCGGGACATTCAGCTTGTACCCCGACGGGTACCTAAAATCTTGCTGAGAATTCATCAGGTCAAGGTTGTTGGCAATCATCTTCACGTTCCCAATCGGCGGCATTCCTAGGGCCACTGCGGCTTCGTAAATGTCCTCGATCTTGTGACCGAAGCCGAGCCGGAGACCGCGTTTCGACACGCCCTTTGAAGCTAGATACGCTTTCAAGAGGAGTTCTAGGTGTGAGCTTTCGAGAGGTTGTCCATTCGGACCGGACCGAGGAGACTGGAGTTACCACGCTTCAGCATCCATCGGAGGGTCCGAATGAACATCCACAAGAATGCCCGTCTCACACCGCTGCGT
>NZ_RZQI01000875.1:0-2449 GCF_003998335.1 Mesorhizobium sp. M7A.F.Ca.CA.002.05.1.1
GGGCGGGGTGCGCAACGTATTGGTGGGGGCGGCGCTGATCGGCATCCTGCTCAACGCCATGACCATCATCGACATCCCGCTGCTCTACCAGAACCTGATCAAGGCCGCGATCCTGCTCGGCGCCATCATCGTCGACGGCATCATCAACCCACGTGACGAACAGACCGCCCAGCAGGGTGACATTTAGTACCTGAACTGCGGCGGACGGTTGGGGCCGGCCGCTGATAACAAAACCAAACCAGAGGATGTGACATGAAACTGATCAGAACACTCATGGCAGCGGCCACGGCGCTTGCCGTTACCGCCTTCGTGGCGCCAACCTTTGCCGCCGACGATCCTGGCCCGGCGGCTTACGCACAGGCGCTCAAGGGCAAGCGCGTCATGCTGGTGCCGATGGCGATGGGTTTCGACCTGGCACAGGGCTGGACGCATTTCCTGAAGAAGGAAGTCGAAGCCTGGGGCGGCACCTTCGAGACACGCGATCCGAACTGGGTCGTCGACGCCGGCGCGCAAGCGATCACCGACGCGATCTCGTCGGACACCAGGCCGGATGTGCTGATCATCCATTCGCCGGACCTCAATTCCTATGCCAAGCTGATGAAGAAGGCGCAAGCCGCCGGCACCTATGTGATTTTGGTCGACAATCCGGCCAATTTCCCCGCCGACGCCTTTGTCGGCAGCGACTGGGACCGGCTCGGCCAGCTCGAGGCCGAAGCGGCGATCAAGGGCTGCGGACCGAACTCCTCCAAGAAGCTCGGTTTGGTGCAAGGCGACCAGGCCAATTCGTCGAGCCTCTACCAATATGCCGGCATCATGAAGGTGCTGGACAAGAACCCCGACTTCAAGGTGGTGGCCAAGCCGGATTCCAACTGGGACGCGACCACCTCGCGCAACGTGACGACGACGATGCTGCAGCAGAATCCCGACATCTGCGCCATCATCGATTTCTGGGACGGCGATGCCACCGGCGCGGCTGCCGCGATCCGCGACGCCAAGCTCGACGGCAAGGTGTTCCTGGTCACCACGGGCGGTGGCGAGAAGGCGGCCGATTGCGACAAGCTGCAGGACGGCACCTATGGCGCTGTGGTGATGACCGATCTTGCCCGTCAGTCGGGCGACATGAACGCCATCATCAAGTTCCTGCTGCAGAGCGGCCAGCCGGCCGGCACCTCGCACACCTACATCTACACGCTGGAGAAGGCGACGACCAAGGCTGACCTGAAGCCCGATAGCTGCTGGGACCTGAAGGCACTGCAGGCAGAAGCGGCGGCGAAGTAAGCCAAGCCTCTTCAATCCATATCGATGAGGTGGTCGGATTGCCTGGCCACCTCTTTGTCTTTTCTCTTGCAGCAGTGACCTGATGTCCTTTCGCGAACGCCTCCAGTCCTGGCGCTACAATCTCGTGCCCGACCATGTCGTCGGTGAGATCCTGACCAAGCGCTGGACCGACAACGCCATTCCGTTCCTGGCGCTGGTGGCGACGCTGGCAACCTTCGGCTCGCTCATCCCGGGCTTCTTCAAGCTGACGGCGCTGCAGGATTCGACCCGTCAGCTCGGCGAATTCTCGCTGATCGTCACCGGCATGACGGTGGTCATGCTGGGCGGCGGCATCGACCTGTCGGTCGGTTCGATCTTCGCGCTCTCCTGTTTTTCCGCGGTCTATGTCTTCTTCATCCTCGATCAGTCCGTGTGGCTGGCGCTTGCCGCATCGATCGCCACAGGATTGCTGTTCGGTGCGATCAACGGCTATCTGGTCGGCTATTTCAGGCTGCGCGCCTTTCTCACCACGCTGGTCACCTTCATCTTCGGCCGCGCGCTGTTCGACATCCTGGTCACCACTTATGCCGCCGATGTGCAACTTTCCGGCGCCACCTCGGACGTGCTGGATTTCATCGGCGACGGCACCTTCTGGGGGCTGTCGGTCTCGGTGTGGCTGGCGATCATCCTGGCCATCGTCACCCATATCGCGCTGACCCGTTCACGGCCGGGCTGGCACGTGCTGGCGGTCGGCGGCTCCAGGCGCTCGGCCCACAATGCCGGCATCCGCGTGCGCCGCACGGTGTTCATGACCTATGTCTTCTCCGGCTTCTGCGCCTCGATCGGCGGCTTCCTCATCGCTTGCCGGCTGAGCGGGGCAGGGCCGGGCACGGGCCTCAACCTCGAGATCATGGCGCTGACGGCGGCGGTGGTCGGCGGCGTCAGCCTTGGCGGCGGCCGCGGCTCGGTGATCAAGGGGCTGATGGGCGCCATCATTGTGCTGACCATGACCAACGGGCTGATCCGGCTGGGCTATGGCACCGGCACCAACCAGATGGTGCTGGGCATCATGCTGGCGGTCGCGGTGACCATCGACATCCGCTGGCTGAAGAACCGCCACAAGGTGCTGAACGAGGTTTATGTCGCGCCGGTCTATCTCAAGATGGGCGAGACACAGTCGGCCGCACCTGGT
>NZ_RZQI01000876.1:0-2446 GCF_003998335.1 Mesorhizobium sp. M7A.F.Ca.CA.002.05.1.1
GTCCTGGCATATGGGTGCGGCGCGCCGGCCCTCCCTGACGGAAACGGTCATGGATTGGCGCTCCATCTGGGAGAATTCCGTCGGTCCGAAAGTGTTGCCGCTGCCGCATCCCTCGTGGCGCAACACCGGCTGGCTGAAGAAGAATCCATGGTTTGAAATGGATTTGCTGCCTTTTCTGCGTTCGGAAATCCGCTATCGCCTCGGCTGACCTTTCAGCAAGAAATCACTCGCTTTTTGCCCGATCAGCAGAATTCCTTTCTTGTGAAAGGCCTGGATAAGGCAGAGTATAGGCATTCTATTCCTTTGGGAGCACGATATGGATCGCCTCGATAGAAAAATCCTCCGCCTTTTGCAGGAGGACGCGACACTCGCGGTCGCCGACGTCGCCAAGAAAGTCGGGCTGTCGACAACACCTTGCTGGCGGCGCATCCAGAAGCTCGAGGAGGAGGGCGTCATCAAGCGGCGCGTTGCCATTCTCGACCATGAAAAGGTCAATGTGCGCGTCACCGTCTTCGTGTCGATCCGCACCAATTCGCACAGCCATGAATGGCTGCGGCGTTTCTCGGAAGTCATCCAGGAGTTTCCCGAGGTGGTCGAGTTCTACCGCATGAGCGGCGACGTCGACTATCTCCTGCGTGTCGTGGTGCCCGACATCGCCGCCTACGACGCCTTCTACAAGCGTCTGATCGCCAAGATCGAAATCCGTGACGTGTCGTCTTCCTTCGCCATGGAGCAGATCAAGTACACGACCGAAATCCCGCTCGACTACATGGTGCTGGACAAGGAATCGGGTGCCAACGCCGCCTGAGCTGCAGCAGGTTGTCCTGCTTAGTTCTTCTTTTTGTTGAGGAAACTCCAGGGAGAATTGACCGGCAGGGTGACGGTGTCCGGCACGCTGCCGACAGCGACCACATCTGCCTTGCGGACGCTGTAGCCAGACTGGATGACGCTGACGCCGTCGAGGATGAACAGCTGGCTCTTCTCCATGTCCGGCTTCAGCGCGCCGGTGACCGCGACAGGCTGATACGCCTCGGACATCTTGTAGGGACGAGCCGGCGTGACCAAGACAATCTGGTTGGGCGGGGGCGTCGGCATGTGGCTGCACGCACCCGTCCAGGGCACCAGCAGGAACTGATAGACAAGATCGCCATCGCGATCGACCGGCAATGCATAGCCGGCTAGCTGAATGCTTTTGTCCTGCAGGTTGAGGGACAGCGTCTCGCCGTGGTCGGGCAATTTTGCCGCGATCATCGGCAGCCCGACGTTTTCGGCGGCGGATTGCGTAGCCGGACGCAGATCCTTCCAGAATATGTGCGCGGTCTCGGCCGAGGCATCTGTGGCCGCGGACACAAACAATGCCGCTGCGAGCATTATGGTTGATTTCAGAGGATTGCTCATTGGCCCGCGTCCCTTTGAAGCTCAAGTAAAGACGCCGCTGTCAGCGACGTCAACGCTCCCGCCATCACATGTCGGCAGCCGCATCACATGTCGGCGAGATCCAGACATGCCGGAAAGCGGGTTTCCGCGCCGTCAGCCTTTCCTTGCGGCGATCCGCGCCAGCGTCTTGGCATTGGACAGCTCCCTTACCGCGTCCTTGCCGATCCAGCGCGCCGTCCTGTCGGTCGACTGCGCCAGCCGTTCGGCGACAGCCAGGGCAGCGCCGTGCATGTCCATCGATCGTTTGCCGATCGACCGAAGCGCCCAGTTCACGGCCTTCTTCACGAAATTGCGGCTGTCGTTCGCATGCGTTTCGATGATCGGCAGGAAGGAGAGGAAGGTCGCCCCTGGCTCCTTCTTCCGGTGGACGACGGACCAGGCCATCATGGCGAAGGCCGTGCGCCGAACGAACTCCCGCTCATCGGCCGCAAACTCGGCGATCAGTTCTTTCCAGGCGTCCGTATCGACAAAGAGATCCGAGACGCCGTCGACGATGTCCCAGGAGTCGAAACTAGCCGCCCATCGTCTTGCATCTTCAGCAGAAAACCGTTTCGAGTCAGCCGTGACGGAGGCGATGAACTGCGCCTCCATGATGCCGGTGTCCCATAGCTCGAAGGCGCGCTCGTGGTTGCGTTTGATCTTCCTGGCGATCTGCCGCTGCATGCCGTGCGTGATACCAAGTGCACGGTCGATCTTGATGCCGTAGCGCAACATGCCGAGGCGGTTCTCCTCCGATCCGATAGCGCGCAGATGGGCGACGATTTCTGCAGCACTGGATTGAGGCGAGAGCTCTGGCACCGCGGAACCTATTTTTCGAGACGGGCGAGCAGCGAGGACGTGTCCCAGCGCTTGCCGCCCATCGCCTGCACATCCTTGTAGAACTGGTCGACGAGTGCGGTGACCGGCAGTCTGGCGCCATTGCGGTCGGCCTCGGCCAGGCAGATGCCGAGATCCTTGCGCATCCAGTCGACGGCGAAGCCGAAATCATATTTGCCGGCGTTCATCGTCT
>NZ_RZQI01000877.1:0-2445 GCF_003998335.1 Mesorhizobium sp. M7A.F.Ca.CA.002.05.1.1
TCTGGTAGCCGTCGATCGCGGTGACGGCGGACGAGGATTCGCCCGGCATGTTGATGAGAATGGCGGTGGTCCAGCCGCCATATTGCGCACCGTAATAGATGCCGGCGAGCATGATGAGGGAGGAGACCGGATCGCCGATCTGGAAGGTGATGGGCAGAAGCATGGCGATGGTCGCGGTGGCGCCGATGCCGGGCAGGACGCCGATCAGCGTGCCGAGAAGGACGCCGATCAGGCAGAAACCGAGGTTGGTCAACGACGTCGCCGTCGAAAAGCCGAGCGCGAGGTTGTCGAGGAGATCCATGCTCATCGCCTCACGATGCCGACCCTGGGGCCAGCCACGGGCCGAAGCGGCGGAACGGCAGGCCGAGCGCGTAGCTGAAGACGAGGAAGGCAAACAACGTCAGACCGGCCGACAGCACGAGCGCGGTCAATGGCTTCATGCGGCGGCTGGCAAACGACGCGATCAGCGCCGTCAGGAAGATCGACGGGATGAATCCGAGGCCGCGCACTGTCAGGCCGAAGAAGATCGGAGCAGGCAGGATGAGCAGCATGCCGCGCCACGCAATGTGCCCGATCGCTTCGCCCTCGACGCGTACGGCCTGGACGAGAATGACCGCGCCAAGCAGGATCAGCACGATCGCCAGGACCAGCGGAAAATAGCCTGGCCCCATGCGCAAGGCGGTGCCGATTTCGAGACCGAGCGATTGCAGCGCGAACCATGCGCCGAAACCGATGAACAGGGCGGCGCACAGGCCGTTGGCCCTGTCGATCGCGAAAGGTTTCATGATGGTTCTCCAAGCCCGCACTGGGGTAGCGATGCCGAGCGGAATAGGGGCGCTGGTGGCGCCCCTATTCAAACCTCAGTCGGCGTACTGGCCGGCGGCTTCGATGATCGGCTTCCAGCGCGCGATCTCGCTTTCCAGCTTGGCCTTCAGTGCGGCGGGCGTGGCATCGGCCTCGAGCGACGGCTTGGTGCCGAGTTCGGCGAAGCGGGCGGCGACGTTCTGGTCCTTCAGCGCGACCTGCAGCGATTTCGACAGGCGTTCGGTGATCTCGGCCGGCGTGCCCTTGGGTGCATAGAGACCATGCCAGATGCCGACCTGCACATCGGGAAGGCCGCCTTCCACCGCCGTCGGCACGTCCTTCAGCACATCGAGGCGTTCCGGCGAGGTGACGGCATAGGCCTTGATGGTGCCGCCCTGGATCTGCTTGGTGGTGTTGGTCGTCTGGTCGCACATGATGTCGACCTGGCCGCCGAGGAGATCGGTCATGGCCGGGCCGGTGCCCTTGTAGGGCACGGTGACCAGCGGCGTCTTGATGGCGCTCATGAACAGCATGCCGCATAGATGCGAGGCCGCACCGATGCCGGCATTGGCGACGGTTATGGAATCCTTGTTGGCCTTGGCGTACTCCACCAGCCCCTTGAGGTCGGTGGGCTCCAGGTCCTTGCGGCCGACGATGGTCATCGGCACCTCGGTGACGAGGCCGACATATTCGAAGGCGTTCAGCGTGTCGTAGGCGAGCTTTCTGTACAGCGTCGCACTTGTCGCCATGCCGATATGATGGAGCAGCAGCGTATAACCGTCCGGCTCGGCGTTGGCGACGCGGCCGGCACCCAGCGTGCCGCCGGCGCCGCCGACATTTTCGACGATGACCTGCTGGCCGAGATCCTTCGACATCGCTTCGGCGACGAGGCGCGTGACCGTGTCGGTCGGGCCGCCGGCTGCAAACGGCACCACAACGGTGATGGTGCGTTCAGGATAGGTCTGCGCGCCGGCAGTGAACCCATAAAGCGCGACGGCCGCAGCAGCAGCCAGAGTGGTGACAAATCTTCTCATCGTGATCTCCTCCCAATACGTAAATCTCCAACCGCTGCGCGGGGTCCTCTCAACACCCTGCAGATGGAGCAACAACTAGCGCAAATTAACAGATTGCAACCGGACTCAAACGGCAAACTGCTGATGGGCGCCATCCTAATAGCCGTAGCCACGCGCCATCGCCGCGGCGAAGACCGGGATGAGCAGGAAGATGAAAGCTTCGGCGCGGATGTAGGTCTTCACGGACGCAAGCTCGGCCGCCGGCACCTGAAACGAGGCATTGCCGCTCGCCTGCCTGCTCCAGGATATGAAGCGGACGGTCGGGATGATCGACAGCAGGCCGACCACGACGAACGCCGCTATCTTGGCCCAGAACACCCAATTGTGGACGTAGAATTCCCAGCCCTTGAGGCCATAGAAGACGCGGCCGATGCCGACGACGATGATCAGCGTGGCAATGATGCCGTAATGGCGGTCGATGCCGGCGAGCCTCTTGAGCGTTGCAGCGCCCAGATCGCCGCGGATCAGGACGAATTCGGCGCCGATGATTCCCGCCAGCGAAAACACCAGCAGATGATGGAAGATCGCAAGCACAAGATCGGTGGTGTCCATGCTCTTTCCCTGGGGT
>NZ_RZQI01000878.1:0-2444 GCF_003998335.1 Mesorhizobium sp. M7A.F.Ca.CA.002.05.1.1
CCCGAGCAGGATCGCCTCGATGGCCTCGGGAATGCCATGGCCGCGGATCTTCTCGCTGCCGAAGCGCGCCATCAGGCCGATGATCAGCGCACCGATCACCGGGACGATGACGGCGGCAAGCCCAAGCGGTGTGTCCTCAAGCTTCAGGTCGGCAAGCGAGAACTGGCCGAAATAGGCGATGTTGGTGGCCAGCCGGATCAGCTTCAAAAGCGCGATGCCGGCAACCAGTCCGGCTGTCGCCACCACCACGGCAATGGCCGCGACGAGCAGCACCCTGGCGTCCGTGGTGAAATCACGCAGATGCTCCGGGTTCGAGTGAGGGGTCTTCATGGCGGGCTTTGCTTCCTGGCGGCGGGCCGAATGTGGATATGCGGCACGGTCGAAGCGGCCAGCCGGGCTTGTCGGTGGCTATGTATCGTAACACGATATAAATATTCAAGCCGGTTTCGCCCGAAATCCGTTTGAGCTTTCGCCGGAAAACGAACACATGTCTGATATGTCGCAGCCACAAAAACCACGCCCCGCCATCAGCCAGGCCGATTACCAGCGACTGTCGGAGTTTCGCTATCTGATCCGCCGCTTCCTCGAATTCAGCCAGGTCCAGGCGGAAGACGCCGGCCTGACCCCGCGCCAGCATCAGGCGCTGCTGGCGATCAAGGGATTCCCCGGCGGCGGCCCGGTGACGGTTGGCGACCTCGCCGAGCGCCTGCGCATCCGCCACCACAGCGCCGTCGAGCTGGTCAACCGCCTCGGCGAGGCGGGGCTGGTTACAAGGGATCAGGATAAGGACGACCACCGCCGCGTGCTGCTGCAGCTGACCGAGCGCGCCGACGATTGCCTGGCCGAACTGTCGGCGGTGCATCTCGACGAACTGTCGCGTATCGAACCGATGCTGCGGCGTCTGCTCGATCGAGATGGAGGGTAGTCGTATCGCCCAGAAAGCTCAGCCTACTGCAGTGACTTCAGCAGATTGTCGATCGTGAACGGATTGGACTTCGGCTTGGCCGGCGGCGGATTGTCGTTGGCTTCCGGCAGCGGCGCACGCTCCACTTTCGGAGGCTGCTGCGCGGCCTTGCGTTCGGCCTCAAGCCTTGCCTTTTCCTGCGCCGCGATGCGCACCGCCTCTTCCGCCTTCTGCCGCTCCTGCTTGTCGACCTGCGCCTTGGCCGCCTCGTCGGCGGCTTGCTGTTCGGCAGCGGCCTTGGCGTCGGCGTCCGCCTTGGCTTTGGCATCGGCGTCCGCCTTTGCTTTCGCCTCCGCGTCGGCCTGAGCCTTGGCATCGGCATCGGCTTTCGCCTGGGCATCCGCTTCGGCCTTGGCCTTGGCGTCAGCCTCGGCTTTCAGCCGTGCTGCTTCCTCCTGCTTGCGCAATTCCTCGGCGGCCTTATCCCGTTCGGTCTTCAACGCCGCGTAGTAGCGCACCTCGCGCCGAAGCCGCTGCTTTTCGAGCAGCGCGGCCTGCATCGCCTCGACGCGCTGCTGCTCTTTCTCCAGCGCGCGCTGGGTCAGGAACTGCGCCAGCGGCTCACTGTCGAATGCTCGTTTGACCGCGCCGAACGGCCCCTCGGCGGTGAAATTCACGACCGGCTCGGAGCCGACCAGTGCCTCGTCGCCAGGCCGATAGGTGATCGCACCCTTGGCCGACACCGTGGCCGCGTTGAGATCCGCCGTGACGTCGGCGGACAAGGTCGCCGCCGGATTTTCCAGGCTGACCGGTGGCGCCCGCAGCGTGCCGCCGGCAACCGTGAAAGCTATGTCGGCATCGCCAGCGGCAAAGCTGCCGTCAGCGGCGATGTCGGGCGCAAAGCCGGCGGTCTTGGCCGTATCGATATCGCGCCCGATCGCATCCGCCTTGGCGAGGAATGCACTGAACGCATCTGGATTGACGCCAGCAACTTTCACGCCCTTCAACGCCGCCGTGCCGGAGCCGGACAAGGCGGCCACCATCCCTTCGACCGATTTGCCGCTGCTTGACAGCGCCGTCGAGAAATCGCCGATGCCGCTGATGCCGGCATCCGGCAGCACGGTCGCCAGATCGGCGCCCGCCAGTTTCATCTGGCCAGAGAACAGGCCGGTTCCGTCATTGTTCTTCAGTTCGAACAGGCCGGTGAGCGCCCCGCTCAGCAATTTCGCCTTCAAATCCGAAACGCGGATGCCTTCCTGGTCGAGCTTGAGCGAAAAGGCGGCATCATAGGCGGTGGCGAACCGACCGGCGGCGAGCGCTGCCGTCGTCAGGTCTAGGTCGGCGGTGAACGGCAGGTTGGATTTCTGGCTGAACGGTGTCGCCGGCCACACGCCACCCTTGTTGGTTTCTTCCTTGTCGGCAAGAAAGGCGGAATCGCCGAACAGCGCCACCGCCATCGGATCGAGGTCGAGTTCGTCGAGCATCAGCGCCCCGGCCAGATGCGGCACGCCGGCCTTGCCGTCGACCCCCTCCTTTACAT
>NZ_RZQI01000879.1:0-2432 GCF_003998335.1 Mesorhizobium sp. M7A.F.Ca.CA.002.05.1.1
GTGTTGCGCAGATTGGCGAGTTCCGGTGTCGCGGTGATGACGATCTCGTCGGCCTTGACCAGGGTGTTCTTGGTCCAGCCCGTCCAGGCATGCGGGACGTCGAGCACCAGAAGCGGCACGCTGCGCTGGGCGGTGTCGATAAGCTGCGCGAAGGCCTCGGGATCGAAATCATAGACCCGTTCGAGCGTCGAAGGCGCTGCCAGCAGCGACAGATGCTCGGCGCACTGGGTCAGCAGCCGGTCGAGATAGACTTCATCGATGCGTTCGGGTGAAAACACCGCCTCGGCGATGCCTTGCGCCGGATCCTGGTCGAAATTGATGTTGGCGGTGCCGAAAGCCAGATCGAGATCGGCGACGACCACTTCGGATTTGAACAGGGAGGACATCGCCCAAGCCACATTGTGGGCGATCGTCGAGGAGCCGACACCGCCCTTGGCGCCGACGAAGGCGATCGAGCGGCCGAGCGGCTCGGCTTCCGGATCGATGAAAATCGACGACACCACGCTGACGATGTCGGCCATCGAGACCGGAGCGATCACATATTCGGAAATGCCGTTGCGGATGAGCTCGCGGTAGAGGCCGACATCATTGTAGTGGCCGATCACCACCACCTTCGACGTCGGATCGCAATATTCCGAGAGCTGGGCGAGTTGCTCCAGCAATTGCTTGGGCTCGCTGCGCGATTCCAGCAGGATCAGGTTGGGCGTCGGCGCCGATTGGTAGAATTCGATGGCAGTGGGGACGCCGCCCATATGGACCTTGAGATGCGCCTTCGTCATGCGGCGGTCCTCGCCGGCGCGCTCGACCGGGTTGGCAACACCCTCGGTCTCGCAGAATGCCTGGATCGAGATGCGCGGGATCGGCCGCAACGCCTGCATCGCGGCGATGTCCTGCTGCGAGGTATCGCTGCCGTCTACAGGAGTGTCATAGGCCAGATTGTTCATGTTCGTGTACTCCGAACTGCGATCGTTAGTAGCTAACTTCGCCTTCTGCTTCCCAATCAAAGAAGGGTTGATTTCGGTACCCATCGATGACTTTCCCACGCTGCTCGGCGTCGATAGGTGCCTGCTTGCGCGGTCCGAGCAGGTCGGCCGGATTGGCCATCTGGGCGGCGAGGTTGTTCTGATACGAGCAGCCGAAATCGGCGTAGTGCTTGTTTTCCGAGGTCTCCACCAGATCTTCGGGCCAACGCCCGCATTTGTCGGTCTGAGCTTTCACCGAGATATAGGCGACGCGAATCGGGGCCGAGGCTTCGGCGGAAGCGGACTGATAAGAGGTCATGACAATCCGGTTGCGCTTGATGCCGCTGGCAACCACCAGCCTGACAAAATCGCGGCTGGCAGCGGCCGCCGCGATCTCGTTGGCCGAGCCGACAGGGATAGCGATCGTCACCGCCGGAGCGGCGCTCCTGTCGTAGCCGTCGAGAAAGCCCGAAAGCGTGTCACGCTGAGAGCCCGTCATACCACGGTCACCGGCGCCCACCGGCAGGTCTATCTTCTGGTTCTTCTCCGCGATCACGATCGGATGGTTGGTGCGATAATCGTCCGGGATGGCGCCGACCGTGATGCTGTCGCGCTGGGCGCAGCCGGTGAGCAGCGCCGCCACCGCAACCGCCAGGACAGGAACGAACCGCCGGCAGACCTGCGAGCGGCCAAAGCGCATCGGTGCGGCGATGGTGCTTGCCTTCAATGCTGACTGAGACATGTCCGCTTCCCCGCTCACTTGTAGATGAAGCCGACGACGCCGTGGTAGCGGCCGTTGGGCTTGTCGGTCTGCATGGTGCCGTAGACGCGATTGACTCGGCCAAGGAACATGGCAGCGCCATCGCTGGCGGCGTTGAAATTGTCGTCCGGCTTGGCAAGGTCGTTGCGCGCCACCGGCTTCACCAGATAGGGCGTGATGATGATGACGAGTTCGGTCTCGTTGCGCACGAAATCTCTGCTGCGGAAGAGCGCGCCGAGCACCGGGATCTTTGTCAGCCCGGGCAACCCGTTGACGGCTTGCCTGACATCGTCGCGAACCAGGCCGGCGATCATCATGGAGCCGCCCGAGGGGAGTTCAACGGTCGTATCGGCAAGACGTTTGCGCAGCGACAGTGCATTCATGCCGGGGCTCGTCACGCCTGAGGAGAGCGATACGGACCCCTCGGTTGTCGGCTCGGAAACCGACGTCCTAACTTTCAGGCTTATGCGACCGGGAGACAACACCACCGGCTGGAATTCCAGGCCGATGCCGTACTCGATCTTTTCGATGGTGTAGGTCTTCAGGCCGGTCTGGTTGTCCTGCGATACGTTTGCTGAGACACCTGAAACCATATTGTATTCACCGCCGACCTTGAAGGTCGCCTTCTCCCCGGATACGGCGGTCAAAGTCGGCTCCGCCAGGGGTTTTATGACCCCCGACTGCTCCATGGCGGTGACAAAAGCCTGCAG
>NZ_RZQI01000880.1:0-2432 GCF_003998335.1 Mesorhizobium sp. M7A.F.Ca.CA.002.05.1.1
CCCGCTGACCGATCGCGAAACCCTGGCGCAGACGATCTCCAAATACGATCTGCTCGCCCTTCCGGTCGTCGACCATGGCAAGATCCTCGGCATCGTCACCATCGACGACATCATCGACACGATGGTCGCGGAGACGACCGAGGACGCGCACCGTTTCGGCGGCATGGAGGCGCTGGACGAGCCGTACATGAAGATGAGCTTCCTCGCCATGATCAAGAAACGCGGCGGCTGGCTGTGCGCGCTGTTCATCTCGGAGATGCTGACGGCCAACGCAATGCAGAGCTATGAGGGCGAGTTGGAGAAGGCGATCGTGCTGACGCTGTTCATCCCGCTGATCATGAGCTCCGGCGGCAATTCCGGCTCGCAGGCGACCTCGCTGGTCATCCGCGCGCTGGCGTTGCGCGAGATCGGTCTTGGCGACTGGTGGCGGGTGGCGCTGCGCGAGCTGCCCACCGGCTTGGTGCTGGGCGCCATGCTCGGCGTGGTCGGCGTCTGCCGCATCGCGCTGTGGCAGTATATGGGCTTCTACGATTATGGCCCGCACTGGCCGCTGATCGCTACCACGGTGGGGGCTGCACTGGTCGGCATCGTCACCTTCGGTTCGCTGTCGGGGTCGATGCTGCCGTTCGCCTTGAAACGTATCGGCTTCGACCCGGCCAGCGCATCGGCGCCGTTCGTCGCCACGCTGGTCGATGTCACCGGGCTGGTGATCTACTTTTCGGTGGCGCTGGTGATCCTGCGCGGCACGCTTCTGTAGCGACTATCTCCGCCGTGGCATGACCTTGCCGCGGCGGAGTTCCTCAACCCGGATTTGCCGTCAATCGACGCGCTCGCCGTCCTTCACGCGATAGGTCGGCTTGTACATGGTGACCAGTTCTTCCGCCGCTGTCGGATGCACGGCCATCGTACGGTCGAAATCGTCCTTGGTCAGGCCGGCCTTCAGCGGGATGCCGAGCAGCTGCGCCATCTCGCCGGCATCCGGCCCCAATATGTGGGCGCCAAGCACTTTTTTCGACGCGCCATCGACCACCAGCTTTATCAGCATCTTCTCGTCGCGCCCGGACAGGGTGTGCCGCATCGGCCGGAATGTCGCGCGGTAGATCTCGATGTCGGGGAAGCGCTTGACGGCGTCGTCCTCCGACAATCCGACAGTGCCGATCTCCGGCTGTGAAAAGACAGCGGTCGCGATCGTCTCGTGATCGGGCGCGGTCGGATTTCCCTTGAAGGCGGTTTCGATGAAGCACATCGCCTCATGGATCGCCACCGGCGTCAGCTGCACGCGGTTGGTGACGTCGCCGATCGCCCAGACGTTGTCGATGTTGGTGCGGGAATATTGGTCGACGGCGATGGCGCCAGTCTTGGTCATCTCCAGTCCGATGCCTTCCAGGCCCATATTCTCGGTGTTGGGAATGCGGCCGATGGCCAGCATCACCTGGTCAACGGTCAGCACCTCGCCGCCGCTGACGAGCGCGTCGAGCCGGCCGTCCGGCCGCTTGCGGATCCATTCGGACACGGAATGGCAGAGGATCCTTATCCCCTTCTTTTCCATCGTCTCGTGCAGCATGCGCCGTAGGTCCATGTCGAACC
Organism: Mesorhizobium sp. M7A.F.Ca.CA.002.05.1.1; assembly: GCF_003998335.1. NCBI lineage: Bacteria > Pseudomonadati > Pseudomonadota > Alphaproteobacteria > Hyphomicrobiales > Phyllobacteriaceae > Mesorhizobium > Mesorhizobium sp. M7A.F.Ca.CA.002.05.1.1. Next base: position 1,588 of record NZ_RZQI01000880.1, read on the forward strand.
GGCTCAGGATCTCCTTGCCGCGATAGACCAGCGTGGTGTCGACGCCGAGACCGTGAAAAATGTTGGCGAACTCGACGGCGATGTAGCCGCCGCCCTCGATCATGATCGCCTTGGGCAGTTTCTTGAGGTCGAAAGCCTCGTTGGAAAAGATACAATGTTCATGGCCGGGCAGCGCCGGATGCGCCGCCGGGCGGCCGCCGGTAGCAATCAGGATCTGGTCTGCTGTGACGGTGCGATCCTCGCCCAGAAGATGCACGACATGCGGATCGACGATCATGGCGCGCGAATGGAAGGTCTCGCCGCCGGCGCCCTCGACGTTCCTGACGTAGATGGCCTCCAGCCGGCTGATCTCGCGATCCTTGTTGGCGACCAGCGTCTGCCAGTCGAAGCTGGCTTCCGGCACCGTCCAGCCATAGCCGGCGGCGTCGGCAAAATGCTCGGGAAATTGCGAGGCATAGACATAGAGCTTTTTCGGCACGCAGCCGCGGATGACGCAGGTGCCGCCATAGCGGTATTCCTCGGCGATGCCGACACGCTTGCCGAGTGCCGCGGCGACACGCGCCGCCCTCACCCCGCCCGAACCGCCGCCGATGACGAAAAGATCGTAGTCGTAACCAGCCATGACGCGGCTCCCAGGCTTCAGAAATGTGTCAGACAGGTAGGCCGCAAACCGTCAAAAGAAAAGCCCGGACAGGCCGGGCTTTCGCGGGAGGCCGCAAGGCCATTGAAAATGCGGGGTCAGTTGTTGTCCGCAGGGGCCGCGCCATCGGCGGGCGCTGCGCCATCGGCCGGAGCGGCGGCTCCGGCGGCGGGCGCGGCAGGGGCAGCCTGCGCCTTTGCCTTGG
>NZ_RZQI01000087.1:0-11772 GCF_003998335.1 Mesorhizobium sp. M7A.F.Ca.CA.002.05.1.1
TGGCCGTTGAGCTCGAAGAACACGGTGACCATGCCCTTCTCGTCGACATCGCCGATGGCCAGGCAGCGCACCACCAGCGTCTTGCCCTTCTCGATGTCGACGAAGATCTCGTCTTCCGGCTTCATGCCGTAGAAATAGGTCGGCGTCGGCAGGACGCTGACCGGCCCATAGGTTTCCTGCGCGCCGGCGAAATCCGTGAACACCTTCGGATACATCAGCCACGAGGCGAATTCGAACTCCGACAGCTTGCGCTCGAGCTTCTCCTCGATTTCCTTGCGGTTGGCCTTGAGGTCGGCTGGCTTGAGCAGTGAGCCGGGCCGCACCGTGATCGGCTTGTCGCCCTTCAGCGCCTTCCTCTGCAGCGCCGTCGGCCACCCGCCTGGCGACTGGCCAAGATCGCCGCGCAGCATCGAGACGACCGAGTCCGGAAAGGCGATATCCTTGTCCGGGTTTTCGACATCGGCAACGGTCAGGTCCTGGCTGACCATCATCAATGCCATGTCGCCGACGACCTTGGAGGACGGCGTCACCTTGACGATGTCGCCGAACATCAGATTGACGTCGTGATAGGTCTGCGCCACCTCGTGCCAGCGCGTCTCCAGTCCGAGCGAGCGCGCCTGTTCCTTCAGATTGGTGAACTGCCCGCCCGGCATCTCGTGCAGATAGACTTCCGAGGCCGGCCCCTTGAGGTCGCTTTCAAAGGCGGCGTACTGGTTGCGCACCGCTTCCCAGTAGAACGAGATTTTCCTGATCCATTGCGGGTCGAGACCGGGGTCGCGTTCGGTGCCCTTCAGCGCCTCGACGAGCGAGCCAAGGCATGGCTGCGAGGTGTTGCCGGAGAAAGCATCCATCGCCGCGTCTATGGCGTCGACGCCGCTTTCCACCGCCGCCAGCACCGTCGCCGCCGACAGGCCCGACGTGTCGTGGGTGTGGAAATGGATCGGCAGGTCGGTCGCCTCGCGCAGCTCCTTGAACAGCACGCGTGCCGCCGCCGGCTTCAACAGTCCGGCCATGTCCTTGACGGCAATGATGTGGGCGCCGGCCGCCTGCAATTCCCTGGCCAGGCCGACATAGTATTTGAGGTCGTATTTCGCCCGCGCCGGATCGAGGATGTCGCCGGTATAGCAGATCGCCGCTTCGATCAGCTTGCCCTCGGCGCCGACCGCATCCATGGCGACGCGCATGTTGTCGACCCAGTTCAGGCAATCGAAGACCCGGAACAGGTCGATGCCACCGCTTGCTGCCTGCTTGACGAAATGCTGCACGACATTGTCGGGATAGTTGGTGTAGCCGACGCCATTGGCGCCGCGCAGCAGCATCTGCAACAGCAGATTGGGCGCCGCCTCGCGCACCAGCGACAGCCGCTCCCACGGATCCTCGGTGAGGAACCGCATGGCGACGTCGAAGGTGGCGCCGCCCCAGCATTCCAGCGATAGAAGCTGCGGCAAGGCACGCGCATAGGTACCGGCGATGCCGGCAATGTCATGCGTGCGCATGCGGGTGGCGAGCAACGACTGATGGCCATCGCGCATCGTCGTGTCGGTGACCAGCACCTCTTTCTGGTCGCGCATCCAGGCGGCGAACTTCTCCGGCCCGAGCACATCCAGCTTCTGCTTGCTGCCGCCGGGCACATTGCCGTTGAGGTAAGGCACCACGGGTGCGGCCGCATCGGCCTTCGGCTGCGGCCGGCCGCGCGTCTCGGGATGGCCGTTGACGCTGACGTCGGCGAGATAGTTGATGAGCTTGGTGGCGCGGTCCTGGCGCTTGACCTGCTGGAACAGTTCCGGCGTCGTGTCGATGAACTTGGTCGTGTAGGAATTGTCGGCGAAGCTCGGGTGGTTGATAATCGCTTCGAGGAAGGTCAGGTTGGTGGCGACGCCGCGGATGCGGAACTCGCGCAGCGCCCGGTTCATGCGGGCGATGGTCTCGGCCGGCGTCGGCGCCCACGCCGTCACCTTCTCCAGCAGCGGATCGTAGAAGCGGGTGATGACAGCGCCCGAATAGGCGGTGCCGCCATCGAGGCGGATGCCGAAGCCTGTTGCGCCGCGATAGGCGGTGATGCGGCCGTAGTCGGGGATGAAATTGTGTTCGGGATCTTCCGTGGTGATGCGGCACTGCAGCGCGTGGCCGTTCAGCCTTATGTCCTTCTGCGCCGGCACGCCTGATTCCGGTGTGCCGATGGCAAAGCCGTCGAGGATGTGGATCTGCGCCTTGACGATATCGATGCCGGTCACCTGCTCGGTGACGGTGTGCTCGACCTGGATGCGCGGATTGACCTCGATGAAATAGAATTTGCCGGTGTCGGCATCCTGCAGGAACTCGACCGTGCCGGCGCCGATATAACTGGTCTCGCGGGCGATCTTCAGCGCATGGCCGCAAAGCTCCTCGCGCTGCGACATTTCGAGATAGGGCGCCGGCGCCCGCTCGACGACCTTCTGGTTGCGGCGCTGGATCGAACAGTCGCGCTCGAACAGGTGCACCGCATTGCCACGGGTGTCGCCCAGCACCTGCACCTCGACATGGCGGGCGCGTTCGATCAGCTTTTCAAGATAGACCTCGTCCTTGCCGAAGGCGGCTTTCGCCTCGCGCTTGCCCTCGGTGACTTCACGGGCAAGGTCGGCTTCGGCGCGGATGGCGCGCATGCCGCGGCCGCCGCCGCCCCATGACGCCTTCAGCATCACCGGATAGCCGATTCCCTTGGCCAGTTTCTTGACCGCCTCCATGTCATCCGGCAACGGATCGGTGGCGGGGATCACCGGCACCCCGACCTCGATGGCGAGATTGCGCGCCGCGACCTTGTTGCCGAGCCGCCGCATTGTGTCCGGCTTCGGCCCGATGAAGGTAATGCCGGCTTCGGCACAGGCGTCGGCGAATTCGGGACTTTCCGACAACAATCCGTAGCCGGGATGAATAGCATCGGCACCCGACAGCCTGGCGACGCGGATCACCTCCTCGATCGACAGATAGCTTTCGATCGGCCCCATGTCCCGGGTCAGATGCGGCCCGCGTCCGACCTGGTAGCTCTCGTCGGCCTTGAAGCGATGCAGGGAGTATTTGTCTTCCTCGGCCCAGATCGCCACGGTTTTGAGGCCGAGTTCGTTGGCCGCGCGAAAAACGCGAATGGCGATTTCGGACCGGTTGGCGACGAGGATCTTCGTGATGGCCAAGGACTGGGCTCCAGCAACGGAAGGAAGAGAAATCGGCGCAATGATTAGCGTGAAAATGCTGCAGTGCAAACAAAATTGACGTGCGTTTAAACCGATTGAAATGGAATCATTGCGCCAGAAGCCCTTCGCATTCATCCGAACAGCAAGAAAAGCGCCGGCTTTGCAGTTAGCGCACGATCATTCACCGGCTAAGAACCCGGCTCTATCGGCCGCCCCCCGTGATGGCAAAAGAAAATGCCCGGCGCGAGCGCCGGGCATCGTAGATGGTCTGGAGACTGACGAGCTTACATCTTCTGGATGTAGGTGTACTTGCCGTCGTCGCCCTTCTTCCATTCGTACATGACGTAGCCGGGCAGCGTCGGGTCGCCCTTGGCGTCATAGGACAGGTCGCCGAGCACGGTCTTGAACGGGCCGTTTTCATGCAGCGCCTTGGCAACTGCCTGCGGATCGTTCGACTTGGCAGCGGTGGCTGCCGCGGCGATCGCCTGCATGGCTGCGTAGGAGTAGAGCGTGTAGGCTTCCGGTTCGAAACCCTGCGCGCGGAACTTCTCGACGAGTTCCTTGTTGGCGGGGATCAGGCGCGGATCCGGACCGAACGTGTTGAGCGTGCCCGCAACCGCGTCGCCCGCGATCGAAGCCAACTCGTTCGACACGATGCCGTCGCCGGAGACCAGCGTCGCCTTGAGGCCCTGGTCGGCGGCCTGGCGGATGATCAGGCCGGCTTCGGTGTGCAGGCCGCCCCAATAGATGATGGAAACGCCGGCTTCCTTCATCTTGGCGATCAGCGCCGAGAAGTCCTTGTCGCCGACATTGATGCCTTCGTACATGACTTCCGTCAGGCCCTTGGCATTCATCGCCTTCTTGGTTTCGTCGGCAAGGCCCTGACCGTAGGTGGTCTTGTCGTGCACGACGGCGATCTTGGCATCCTTGAAGTTGGCGGCCAGATAAGCGCCGGCAATGCTGCCCTGCTGGTCATCGCGTCCGCAGGTGCGGAACACGTTCCACAGGCCGCGTTCGGTGAACTGCGGGTTGGTTGCGGCCGGCGTCACTTCGACGATGCCGTTCTCGGCATAGACTTCCGAGGCCGGGATCGAGACGCCGGAGTTGAAGTGACCGACCACGAACTTGACGCCGTCGCCGACGAACTTGTTGGCGACCGAGATGCCCTGCTTCGGATCGGAAACGTCGTCGCCGACTTCGAGCTTGATCTGCTCGCCATTGATGCCGCCAGCCGCATTGATGTCGGCGACAGCAGCTTCGGCACCCTTCTGCAACTGCGCGCCGAAGGCGGCATTCGGACCGGTGATCGGGCCAGCGACGCCGACCATTACGTCAGCCCACGCGGCACCGCCGAACGCGACGAGCGCGGTCAGGGCGACGGCGGACAAAAGTGACTTTTTCATTTAAACGCTCCCATTAACGGAGTGGGCGTGGATGAAGCTTTCATGCGATGCCCACCCTTATCGCAGAAAGCATAGTTTGCCGATTTTCAGGCACTTGTCACGCCGATTCAATTTCGAGACGGCGTTAATGATGAACGTCAACCTTTCGGTTTCCAGCTCAAGAGTGAAGCTCTTTCGTAGAGCCAATTATACTGTGTCACCATCTGGTTGGTGCGCGTGTATTGGTAGCCGACGAAGCCGAGGATCATCAGCACGATGGTGTCGACGACATAATAGTGCAGCGAGAACATGGTGCCGCCGAACAGCGCGTGATGGATGAAGCGGATCGCGATGCCGAGGCCCAGCATATAGGCGAACAGCTGGATGAAGCTGCGCCACGTCTGAGCACTGGCCTTGCCCGTCATCCACGCCGCCCAGCCGCCGAGCAGACAGGTGACGAAGAAGAACTGCCAGATCGAGGGTTCCTCGTAAAGAATGCCCTGCATGGTGAAGTCTCCTTAGCATGACCCCGAAAAGTTGCGGACTTTCCGGACTAAGATCATGCGACAAACAAACAATCTGGAGCGGAATGGCGGATGCACGCATTCCGCTCCGAACTCAGTGGTGTCCGCCTTCGAGATAGGCGGCGCGCACTTCCGGATTGGCGAGCAGTTCCTTGCCGGTGCCGCTCATCGTCACATTGCCATTGACCATGACGTAGCCGCGCGTGGCGAGCTTGAGCGCGCCGAAGGCGTTCTGCTCGACCAGGAACACGGTCAGCCCTTGGGTGCGGTTCAGTTCGCGGATGGCGTCGAATATCTGCTTGACGATCAGCGGCGCGAGACCCAGCGACGGCTCGTCGAGCAAAAGCAGCTTCGGCCGTGCCATCAGCGCGCGTCCGATCGACAGCATCTGCTGCTCACCGCCCGACAGCGTGCCGCCGCGCTGGGTGATGCGCTCTTTCAAACGCGGGAACAGCGTGAACACCTTCTCGACGTCCTCGTCATAGTGCTTGAGGTTGTCGAGGCTGGCGCCCATCTGCAGGTTTTCCATCACCGTCATGCGCGGAAATATCCGCCGGCCCTCGGGCGACTGGGCAATGCGCATGCGCGCGATCTCGTGCGTCGGCATCTGGGTGATGTCGGTGCCGGCAAAGGTGATGGTGCCGGCGCGAGCCCGCGGCGCGCCGAAAATAGTCATCATCAGCGTCGACTTGCCGGCGCCGTTGGCACCGATCAGCGCCACGATCTCACCTTGGTTGACGGTGACATCGACGCCGTTCAGCGCCCGGATGTTGCCGTAATAGGTCTGCACGCCCTTGATATCGAGCAGTGTTGTCGCGGCCATCACTTGCCCCCTCCGCGCTTGCCCGCCACGGGCTTGGCAGCGGTCTTGCTCCCGGTCTTTCCGGTGGCTGCCTTTGCAGTCTTTGCGGAAGCATGGCTTGTCGCCACCTTGCCCGCATCGACGCGGCGCGAGAATTCCGTGTCCTTGCCCTGGCCGAGCAGCCTGGCCTGTTTGACCCATTCCTCGCGCGCGATACGTCCGTCAAAGGCGAGATAGGCTTCGGCGGCCTCGACGTCGGCCTTTTTCCAGGCGCCGATCTGGTCGAAATGGAAGATGCCGTGATCGTTGAGCTTCTTCTCGTTGACCGTGCCGATGCCCTTGATGCGGGTCAAATTATCGGCCTTGCCGCCGCGAGGTGCCGCCAGCCGGTTGGAGATCTCTCCAGCCTTTGCCGGGGCCTTGGCTGCCGGCTTGGCCGACGCGGTCGACGTCGCCGCCGCGCCGGTTGCCGCCTTTGAAGCCGCTTTCGGAGCAGGCTTTGCCTTCGCTGCCGGCACGGCTGCCAGCGAGGCTGCCTTGTTTGCCGCGGCGAGCGACCTGGCGTCAACCTGACCGGCCTTTGACGCTCCCTTGGCCACCGTAACCCGCTCGCCCGAACTATGGCCGACCGTGTCGGTCACCGGCCCGGCGAGATAGGACGACGATGTTCCCGGACCATGCGCGGCATCCGGCCCTGTATCGAGCTGTTCGATGACATCTTCGTCGCCGACTTCGGTAAGGACCGCTTCGACTTCCTCGTCGTCGACGCCGAGATAGGCGGCGATGACGCGCGGGTCGGTGCGCACCGACTGCGGACTGCCGTCGGAGATCTTCCGGCCGTACTCCAGCACCACGACATGGTCGGAGATCTGCATGACCACCGACATGTCGTGCTCGATCAACAGGATCGAGGTACCGGATGTGTTCTTGATGTCGATCAGCAGCTCGTTCAGCGCCGCCGATTCCTTCGGATTGAGGCCGGCCGCCGGCTCGTCGAGGCACAGAAGCTCGGGTCCCGTGCACATGGCGCGAGCGATCTCGAGGCGGCGCTGCGCGCCATAGGGCAGGTCGCCGGCCGGGTCGTCGGCACGGTCGACAAGATCGGCCTTTTCCAGCCAATGCTTGGCGAGTTCCACCGATTCGGCCGAGGCCTTGCGATAGCCGCTGAAGCCGAAAAGGCCGAGGACCGTGTAGCCCGATGCCTTCATCAGTTTGTTGTGCTGGGCGACCAGCAGGTTCTCCAGCAGGGTCATGCCGGAGAACAGCCGAATGTTCTGGAAGGTGCGCGCCACCTTGGCGCGCGCCGGGATTTCATGGTTGGGCAGCCGCTCGAGCAGGAAGGTCGAACCATCGTTCCGGTTGAGCGTGATCATGCCTTCCGACGGCTTGTAAAAGCCGGTGATGCAGTTGAACACCGTGGTCTTGCCGGCGCCGTTGGGGCCGATCAGCGCGGTGATCTCGCCGCGCTTGGCGGCGAAAGACAGATCGCCGATGGCCACCAGGCCACCGAACTTCATCGACAGATGATCGACCTGCAGGATAGCGTCGTTCGCGCCTGAATTGGCCTTCTGAACAGGGTTCGCATTCATCAGCCGTGTCCTTCCTTGGTGAAGGAGCTTGAGACAGCCTTTCGCTCCTTCAGGAAGGCGGTTGGTTCACGACTGCCGACGAAGCCGCGCGGCTTCCACAGCATGACGATGACCATGGCCATGCCGAACAGAAGCATGCGGTAGAGTTCCGGTGTGAAGTCGGGCCCGAAGACCTGCTTGAGGAAGTCGAGTTCGCGCAATGCCTCGGTGCCGCCGATCATCACCATTGCGGCGACCGCGATGCCGACCAGCGAACCCATGCCGCCGAGAACGACGATGGCCAGGATGATGGCCGATTCCAGGAAGACGAAGGATTCCGGGCTGACGAAGCCCTGCCGTGCGGCGAAGAACGCGCCGGCGAAGCCGCCGAACATCGCACCCGTGGCGAAGGCTGTGAGCTTCGTGGTGGTGGTGTTGATACCGAGCGAGCGGCAGGCGATCTCGTCCTCCCGCAACGCTTCCCAGGCACGGCCGACCGGCATGCGCCGCAGCCGGATGGTGACGAAGGCTGTCAGCAGCGCCAGCGCCAGGATCAGGTAATAGAGGAAGATCTTGTAGTAGGCGCTCGAGGTCGCGAGATTCAGCACCTTGGCGATGTAATTGGGGTCCGACACGTTGAAGGTCATCAGGCCGAAGAAGGTGACCTTCGGGATGCCGGAAATACCGGCCGAACCGTTGGTGACCTCGCGCCAGTTGATCAGCACCAGGCGGATGATCTCACCGAAAGCCAAGGTGACGATCGCCAGATAGTCGCCGCGCAGGCGCAGCACCGGGAAGCCGAGCAGCACGCCCCAGAAGGCGGCCATGGCGCCGGCGGCCGGCAAAAGGATCCAGAACGACAGGCCGTACTGCGTGCCGAGCAGCGCATAGGCATAGGCGCCGACCGCGTAGAAGGCGACATAACCGAGGTCGAGCAGGCCGGCGAGGCCGACGACGATGTTCAGGCCCCAGGCCAGCATCACATAGATCAGGATCTGGATGCCGAAATTGTCGACCCATTTCAGCGAGCCTTGCAGCCCGCCGACGAACGACCAGGACATCAGCGACAGGATCGCCACCACCAGGATCGGATAGAGGATCAGCGCGGCAATGCCGAGTTTGGTGAAGTTGGCGTGAATGAAACCGCGGAAGTAATAGATCACGCAGGCCAGCACGTAGATGATTGCCAGGGCGCGCAGGAACTGCAGATAGCCGGCCGGCACGGCTCCCACCCATCCGACGAGAGAGCTGTTGACCGCAAACAACACCACCGCCGCGACCAAGGCCACGATGAAGGCCGGCAACTGGAAGAAACGCGACGCCACGCTGGCCGGCAGCAGACCGGTGGCGATGTCGGTGATCTTCTGGTTGGCGAGGAAGGGCTGGCCATAAGCGACATAGAGGAAGCGCCCGATGGCCGTGGCGATCACCACGGCGGCAAGCAGGCCCCAGCGCGTCGTCAGGACCAGTTCGTTAGAAATGTTCTGGCCGGTCTTCAGGCCGATGAACAGCACGAACAGGCCAAACGATATGGCAGCGGCATAAAGTGACTCGCGCAACGCGCGCTGCATAGGCGTGGCGACGGTGTCGCGCTCCGGAGATACGGTGACGGCCATGGTCTCAGACCTTTTCGACTTCTGGCCGGCCCAATATGCCGGAAGGCAGGAAGATCAGCACGATGGCCAGGATCGAGAACGCCGCGACGTCCTTGTAGTCGATCGAGAAATATGCCGACCACATGCTCTCGATGAAGCCGATCATCAGCCCGCCGAGCACAGCACCCGGCAACGAACCAATGCCGCCCAGCACCGCCGCCGTGAAGGCCTTCACGCCCGGCGTGAAGCCATCCGAGAAGGCAATGACGCCGTAATACATCAGGAACAAAGTGCCGGCGACCGCGGCAAGGGCCGCACCCATGATGAAGGTGATCGAGATCGTGCGGTCGACATCGATGCCGAGCAGCGCCGCCATCTTGCGGTCCTGCTCACAGGCCCGTTGCGCTCGCCCGAGCGAGGTCTTGTTGACCAGATACCAGAACAGCGCCAGCAGCAGCGCCGTGACGACGACGATGATGATCTGCTTCAGCGACACGCTGATGCCGTTGATGTTGTAAACCTGGCTGACCATCGGCGGGATCGGCTTGTTGCGGGGACCCTGCGTCACCTGGACGAAGTTCGACAGCGCGATCGACATGCCGATGGCGGTGATCAGCGGGGCCAGTCGGAACGAACCGCGCAGCGGCCGGTACGCGACTTTTTCAATCGTCCAGTTGTAGAGGCTGGTGAGCAGCATCGCCACGATCATCATGACCAGCAGCGCCAGCACAACCGGCACTGAATAGAACAGCGCGCCAAGGGCGAGGAAGACGATCAGTGCTGTGAAGGCACCCACCATGAAGATGTCGCCATGGGCGAAATTGATCATGCCGATGATGCCGTAGACCATCGTGTAGCCGATCGCGATCAGCCCATAGATCGATCCCAGCGTCAGCCCGTTGATAAGCTGCTGGACAAAGTACTGCATGTGTACATGGCTCCCCTGGAATGTCGCCCATGCAGACGCATTCCTTTTCGTATTTCCCCTAGTCGTAAAGTTTCGAGCCCGGATTGCAACGTCATTTTTCAATCGTCATGCGTGTTTTCGAAGCACGCTGTCCGATTGCCCGTTTTCCATCATCCGGCCCCTGGACTATCGCGGACCCTACCATTGGCATAACGCAATGTCTTTGACGATTCGACTGCATCATGCGCTCCGTTTCGAAGAAATCGCCGTCAAAATTAGGTGATGAAAGGAATCCTTGCGTTTTTGGCACGATCCGTTTTTCAAGCCCTCGCTTTCCGCAAGGTCAGGATTCCCATCACTTGACAACAAATCCATGCGCGAACGGGTCGCGGTCGTCGATGAAGATGGTGTTCAGTCCGGTCATCCGCGCCCAGCCGCCGATAGAGGGAATGATGGCCGGTTTGCCGGCCACGGTGACATCTTTTTCGACCTTGCCCTTGAACAGCGAACCGATGATCGATTCATGGACGAAGCTGTCGCCGGCCTTGAGTTTGCCCTTGGCATGAAGCTGCGCCATGCGCGCCGAGGTGCCGGTGCCGCAGGGCGAGCGGTCGATCGCCTTGTCGCCGTAGAACACGGCATTGCGGGCATCCGCCCCATCCACCGTCGGAGCACCGGTCCACAGCATGTGCGACAGCCGGTTGATGCCCGGGTTCTCAGGATGGACGAAGGAATATTTCTCGTTGAGCCGCTGGCGCACCACCGGGCTCCAGGCGATGAAGTCGCCCGCCGAATAATCGGCCATGTCGCGATAGTTCTTCTGCGGTTCGACGATGGCGTAGAAGTTGCCGCCATAGGCGACGTCGACGGTGATTTCGCCGAGCCAAGGGCATTCAATTGTCAGCCCCTCGGCATGGAGGAAGGACGGCACATTGGTGATGCGCACCTCCTCGACATAGTCGCCGACCTGTTTGTATTCAGCGATGACAAGTCCGGCCGGCGTGTCGAGCCGAAGCACGCCCGGCGTCTTCGGCTTGATCAGACCGTGCTCGATCGCCATCGTCACCGTGCCGATGGTGCCATGGCCGCACATCGGCAGGCAGCCGGAGGTTTCGATGAACAGGATGGCGATGTCGCAATCCTCGCGCGTCGGCGGATAGAGGATCGAACCGGACATCACGTCGTGGCCGCGCGGCTCGAACATCAGGCCGGTGCGGATCCAGTCATACTCGGCCAGAAAATGCGCACGCCGCTCCATCATCGTCGCGCCCTGCAGCAGCGGGCCGCCCCCAGCGACCAGCCGCACCGGATTGCCGCAGGTGTGGCCGTCTATGCAGAAGAAGGATTTCTTGGCCATGACGCTCCTCGAAAATCAAAACCCGAAAATATCAAAATCGTTGCGGACTGAAGGGGGCCAGTTCGATCGGTGGAGTCTGCCCCAGGACAAGATCCCTGATCAACCGTCCGGTGGCCGCCGCCTGGGTCAGGCCGAGATGGCCATGGCCGAAGGCATAGACCACCGACCGCCTTCCCGGCGCGCCGCCGATGACGGGCACTGAATCCGGCAGCGAGGGGCGGAACCCCATCCATTCGCGCCCACCCGAGGGATCGAGCCCCGGCAGGAATTTCTGCGCCTTCTGCAGCAGCGCCTTAGACCTGGCATAATTGGGCCGCCGCTCGATGCCGCCGAGTTCGACGGCGCCACCGACACGCAGGCCCGTTGCGAGCGGCGTGACGACGAAGCCATGGCCGGAGAAGATCAGCATCCGCTTCACGTCGAAGGCACTCGTCGGCAACGTAGTGTTATAGCCGCGCTCGGTCTCCAGC
>NZ_RZQI01000881.1:0-2429 GCF_003998335.1 Mesorhizobium sp. M7A.F.Ca.CA.002.05.1.1
CCATGTGCTCGGACGTCGATCGCAACGACAAGTCGCGGGTCTGCGAGCCGGGTTCGGTGCGCGTCATTGGCCGTCGGCAGATCGAAATGTATTCGCGCCTGATCCACACGGTCGACCACATCGAAGGCCGGCTGCGCGAAGGCATGGATGCCTTCGATGCCTTCCTGTCGCATGCCTGGGCGGTCACCGTCACCGGCGCGCCGAAACTGTGGGCCATGCGCTTCATCGAACAGAACGAGAAGAGCCCGCGCGCCTGGTATGGCGGTGCGATCGGCATGGTCAATTTCAACGGTGACATGAACACCGGCCTGACGCTCCGCACCATCCGTATCAAGGACGGCATTGCCGAAGTGCGGGCCGGCGCCACATTGCTGTTCGACAGCATTCCCGAGGAAGAAGAAGCAGAAACCGAACTGAAGGCATCCGCCATGCTCTCCGCCATCCGCGACGCCAAGACAGGCAATTCCGCCAGCACCGAGCGAACCACCGCGCGCGTCGGCGACGGCGTCAACATCCTGCTGGTCGACCACGAGGATAGTTTCGTCCACACGCTGGCCAATTATTTCCGCCAGACCGGCGCCAACGTCTCGACCGTTCGCTCGCCGGTGCCTGAGGAAGTCTTCGACCGGCTGAAACCCGATCTCGTCGTGCTGTCGCCCGGCCCCGGCACGCCGAAGGACTTCGATTGCGCCGCAACCATCAAGAAGGCGCGCGCCCGCGAACTGCCGATCTTCGGCGTCTGCCTTGGCCTGCAGGCATTGGCGGAGGCCTATGGCGGCGAACTGCGGCAGCTGCACATACCGATGCACGGCAAGCCGTCGCGCATCCGGGTCTCCAAGCCCGGCATCATCTTCTCGGGCCTGCCCAAGGAAGTGACCGTCGGCCGCTACCACTCGATCTTTGCCGATCCGGTGCGCCTGCCCGACGATTTCATCGTCACAGCCGAGACCGAGGACGGCATAATCATGGCCTTCGAACACCGCAAGGAGCCTATCGCCGCGGTACAGTTCCACCCGGAATCGATCATGACGCTCGGCCACAATGCCGGCATGCGCATCATCGAGAACATCGTCGCCCACTTGCCCCGCAAGGCCAAGGAAAAGGCCGCCTGACGATCATGGCTGAAGCCGAGAACACGATGGCGACCGCGGCCAAGGCGGCCGCGAAGCGCAAAATCGCCAATCTTGCCTTCTGGTCGATTATCGTCGCTTTTGTCGTGCTCGCGCTGAAGGCTGCCGCCTGGTACGTCACCGGCTCGGTGGCGCTCTACTCGGACGCCTTGGAATCGATCGTCAACGTCATTGCCTCGGTTGCAGCCTTCTGGGCGATCCAGGTCAGCCACAAGCCGGCCGACCAGGACCACCCTTTCGGCCATCACAAGGCCGAGTATTTCTCGGCGGTGCTGGAAGGCGTGCTGATCGTGCTCGCCGCCCTTTTGATCCTCAACGAGGTCTGGCGCCACTGGCAGACCCCGGCACCGCTCGAACAGCCCTGGGAAGGTCTTGCCGTCAACGGCGTCGCTACGGTCATCAACGCCTTCTGGGCCTGGACGTTGATCCGCGCCGGCAGGGCGGAGAAATCACCGGCGCTGGTTGCCGACGGCAACCACATCATGACCGACGTGGTCACCTCGATCGGCGTCTTCGGCGGCCTGGTCGGAGCGATCCTGACCGGTTGGCAGATCCTTGACCCCGCACTTGCCGTCCTCGTGGCTTTGAACATCCTGTGGCAGGGCTGGCATGTCATAGGCTCGTCGATGAACGGCCTGATGGACCGCGCCGTCGACACCCAGGAACACATGCGCATCCGTGACGTCATCTCGGCCAATTGCAAGGGCGCGCTCGAGGTGCACGACCTCAAGACGCGCATCGCCGGCCGCGCCACCTTCATCGAGTTTCATCTGGTCGTCGACGCAGACATGTCGGTCGGCGCCAGCCATGTCATCTGCGACCGCATCGAGGACGCGCTGAAGGCCGAAATCCCCTCGGTGCGCGTCACCATCCATGTCGAGCCCGACGACGAGGCCAAGCTGCCGAAGGGCACGACGGCCGTGCCGTTCGCCTGAGGCGATTTCCTGTAGCGACTTGGGAAAATTAACCGAAGCTTCTCGACTTCGTCATCCACGGGCGAAGCAGGAGCGAAGCTCCGTCGCGGAGACCCGAGGATCCATGCCGCGACCTTCGTAGAGTGCAGCGGAACAGAATTCTGCACCGCAGCAGCGCTCAGATGTCACGCATGGATCCTATGGTCTGCGCCGCCAGTCTCTATCGGCCTTCCAAAGCTGCCTCAACAAAATCGTCGTCAAGTGGCCCGGTCAAACTGTCGAGCCAGACCCAATCCTGCGCAAGCGGTTCGAGAACGACCGCTCGGCCCTCGCGACGGATTGAAATCTCGCCGGTATCGAAACGGTATTTCTTCGGCATGCGTAC
>NZ_RZQI01000882.1:0-2427 GCF_003998335.1 Mesorhizobium sp. M7A.F.Ca.CA.002.05.1.1
ATTCACGTCTGTTGATTGTCATGGTCGTTCCCCTTGTTGGTTTTGTTTCTGCGCGGCGTCTTCAGGTCATTGGTTCAGGCTTCTCGGGCAGCAGCGCCTTGCCCCTCGTAGCCTCAAGGAAATCCTCGGCTCCTACCTCCCGCCAAGCTGTTGCGCGAGCATGAAGCCCGACGCCGCACCGGTGCCGGCGCCCGGCCATGTCGCGGCCCCGGTGAGGTGCAGATTGGCCACCGGCGTGTTCCATCCGGCATAGCCGCGCGCCGGGCGGAACAGGAAATTCTGCGCCAGATGATGGCTGCCGCAGACCTGGTCGCCACCGACGAGATTCGGGTTCTCGCGCTCGAGATCGATGGGCGAAAACACGGCCCGGCCGAGGATCTGGTTTCGCAGGCCGGGCGCATAGGTCTCGATGATGTCGAGGACACGCTCGGCGTAGGCTTCCTTCACCTTGTCCCAATGGTCCGGTGCGATCTTGCCGGCGGCATCGCCCAGGATTTCGGCGGGCAGCATGCGCACCTGCACCCACAGCACATGCTTTCCCTGAGGCGCCCGCGATGGGTCGATCGCCGTCGGCTGGCCGACGACCAGCACCGGTTCGTCCGGCAGCATGCCCGCCATCGCATGCTGATAGGTGCGCGACATGGCGTCGAGCGAGGGCGACAGATGCACATAGGCGAACTGCCGAAGCTCCGCTCCGGCACGCCAGTCGGGCAGATCGTCCAGCGCCAGATGGATCATCATCGTGCCCGGTGCGTGGCGGAACTTTTGCATCGCCGAGTCGAAGCCGGCGTCGCCGGAACCATTGGGCAGCAGCTTGCCAGTCAGCGCCTTGGGCGCAACGCCGGCAATGACTGCCCTTGTGGCGGTATGGGTCTCACCGGAAGCAAGCCGCACGCCGGTCGCCCTGCCGGCGGAAACCGTGATCTCGGCCACTCCGGCGCCGGTGACGATCTTGCCTCCAGCAGATGTGACCATGCCCGACAGCGCCTTAATGATGGTGTCGGCGCCGCCTTTGCCCAGCACCATGCCGAAACTCTGGTTGGCCATCGATTCCAGATAGGGGAAGACGGCACCGCCGGCGATGTCGGGCGCGAAGTCGAGATGCATGCCCCAGGTGGCGAGCGTTGCCCTGATATGCGGCGACTCGAAATTCTCCTCCAGCCAGGCGCGGGGCGAGGACAACAGCAGCCGGCCCGTATCGAGCGCCCCGGACATGCCCTTCTTGCGCCACAGGTTCCACGCCGTGCCGGCAAGCGCGCTGGCGCGCATCGGCGATCCCAGCAGCCGGAACAGGTGTTCGGCCTCAGCCGGGAAGGCGGCAACCAGCCTGCGCCATGTCTGGGCGTCGGCGGCGGAGAAGGCGGCGATGCGCGCGGCGGTCTTTTCCAGATCGTTGCTGACGCCGAACCAGCGTCCGTCGGGGAAGGCGCTGGCGAAACAGTCGACGACCGGGGCGAACTCCAGCCCCTGCGCTTTCAATTCATTTGCATATTTCCGGTGGAAGGCCGAGCCGGCGAAGAGGCTCAGATTCATCGCGCCGAAATCGTGGCGGAAGCCGGGAAGGGTGAATTCGCGTGTCTGGACGGCGCCGCCGATTGTTGCACTGCCCTCGAAAATCCCGGTTTTCCAGCCTTTGAGCGCCAAATGCGCGGCGCATGCCAGACTGTTGTGGCCCGCCCCGACAAAGATGGCGTCGAACTCGCTCACGCCTCGTCCCCATTTCCTTTATGCTTAAAGATAATTGCAGATGCATATGTTTTCGTCTAGTAGGATATTAAGGGCCGAGACGAGCCTTGATCATCACACGAAAGAGGGAACTTCAAACCATGGACACCCAAAAACTCCTCGGCGAAGTCGCCGGCCAGCTTCTTTCAGGCGCCATCAAGGTGGTCGACCTGTCGGCGCCACTCGGGCCGGACACGCCGTTGATCAAGCTGCCGCCAGAACTCGCCGTCGACACGCCGAAGGTCGAGATCCACAACATCTCCCGTTACGACAAGAACGGTCCGTGGTGGGCCTGGAACTGGCTGAAGCTCGGCGAGCATTCGGGCACGCATTTCGATGCGCCGCAGCATTGGATCAGCGGCAAGGATTATCCGGACGGCGCCACCGACACCATTCCGGCGCAGAATTTCGTCGGCCCGGTCAATGTCATCGACTGTTCGAAGGAAGCCGCCGCCGACCCCGATTTCCTGCTCACCGTCGACCACATCAAGGCCTGGGAAGCCGAGCATGGCGCGATCAATGCTGGCGAATGGGTGGTGATGCGCACCGACTGGTACAAGCGCAACGGTTCGGAAGCCGAGTTCCTCAACGCCAACGAGACCGGGCCGCACACGCCGGGGCCGACGGCCGAAGCCATCCAGTTCCTGATCAGCAAGGACATCAAGGGCTGGGGCTCGGAGACGATCGGCACGGATGCCGGCA